>JAJYGR010000086.1 GCA_021790655.1 Acidobacteriota bacterium
GGGAGCGAGCCAGTGGTCAACGGCTGGTTCTGCGTAAGGACCAACTGGCCTGTGCTCTCGTTGATTTGGTAAAGGAACACATCCGGGGTGCGGCATGCCTGTACGTTCGAAGCAGTCAGACATGCTGCCGGAATACCGGGGTTCGCTGCGGAACCGCCAGAAACCACGTTATATGCCTGATCCAGGATATACACGTAGCCGCCTGCAACCACGATCTGCACCGGTTTGTAATTTACCGAGAAGTAAGGCAGTTGCGTGCCATTGGTGTTGAATGTGTTTTCGTTGGTGACGAGCGTCAATTTGCCCGTGTTGCTATCGACCTGGAAAACTGTCAGATCGCCGCGGCCGGCATTCTGATCTATTCCGTTCACGAAATTCGCAGGAGCAATCTGATCGGCGATATACATGTACCTGCTGCTGGCATCCATTGCGATCGAAACAGGATTGGTGCCCGAAGTACTGTAGTTGGCCTGGAAATAAAGCACGCCAGAGCCGCCGATGGTATACATCGAAACGCTGCTCGAGCCTTTATTGACGACTGCCAGAAAGCGTCCGCCTGGCAGGACCATTTCCTGCACAGGATCGTTCCCATTTGCGGGGAACGGAGATCCAGTGATCGGCGTTAGATAACCAAAATCGTGGTCGATCTTGTAACCGGCGATCTGGTTGTACTGGGCCCCGGTTACGTACATATAACCGGATGTGTAGATGCCGCAGCAAGTGATGCTCAGACCCAAAAAAATTGAACCGATCAAGGCCAGAGCTACACGGCCATATTTCCAAAACTTCATGTGTATCCTTCAACCTCCTGGTCCGGGGGACACGCAGAGGACTGCCCAAGCAGAATTTGATGTCTGGATTGCTTCCGCTTTAATTGTAAAAGCCCCAGCGTGTTTGTGCCAGCCGAGTGGAGTTGTTTCCGCGTCCTTATGAAAAGAGCTCAAACTGCGGAGGGGCGGGAAAGTGCATTCTCCCGCCCTTCCGCAGATAAGAACGATAACAGAAACTGTAGCGTGCTGGTTGTTTACTAGACGCGGCAGGCATCCGTTGGCATCATGGGTTGCCCTTTGGTGCAGTCAAAGGCCTTGCCGAAGGCGTCCGAATTCTGGACGGCCCCGTTCACACGCCACTTGCCCGTAGAGTGTGGATTTGTCTTGGCCGAAACGCGCATGGAAGCCTCAGTCTGCTTCGAGCACCAGATCCCGATGGTTCGCCGGTTGTGAATTTGTCAATTTGCCAATTTGATGGCGTCCGAGTAAAGGCGCACATCGACCAATAGCATGGAGCAATTGCAATATGCAGTCGCTCAACCAGCAGGCGTAACAGGCCTGTTAAAAGACTCGCAGGCGTATAGAAAGGTATTTTTTGGGATTTTGCCGGATTGCCTTCAGGAGATTGTGCATTTCCGCCACCGTCTGATCGCTGCTGTTATAGAGCGATGGGTCGTGCAGAAGTTTACCGACTGTTCCGCGGCCTTCATCGGCGCGGCGCAAAATCGCCTGCAGGTTTGTCACCGTGTCGTTCAGCTTTTTACGGAAAGCCGGATCCTTCGCCAGCATCCCCAGCGTGCCTTTGCCTTCGTCGATCTCAGTCAGCAAGTTGTTCGCCTTCACAGAGCTCTGATTCAGGTTGTTGTACAACGAAGGGTCTTGGATCAGCTTGCCTGCCGTACCCTTTCCTTCATCCAACTCGTCCGCCATGTGTTGCAGTCGAGATGCCGTCTCGCTGGTGCTGTTGTAGAGGGAATCGTCCGTTATCAGCTTTCCGAGAGTACCATGGCCCTGGTTGACCTGGTTGAACAAATCCTGGAGTTGAGTCAGGGTCCCCACCGCGCGATTGTAGAAGGCGGGATCGTTGATCATCTGGCCTAACGATCCCTTGCTGGCGCCCAGCGCATCTGCCAGCGTGTTCACCTTGGCTAGAATCACGTTGACCTGCTCGATCGTGCTCTGGCTGGATTTAATGACGTCGGCGAGGTTCGGTGTTTCTGTGGTGGGTACTTCATCTCCATTGGCAAGCGGCGGCCCGGTGGCGTGAGAACTGTCGATGTCGATCATCGTGTCCCCCAGAACGCCAGCCGTATTTAGAGATGCCCGCGAATCCTTATGCAGCGCGGCGCTGTAGCGTAGCCCGATGCGCATCACCACTTCCACCGGAGTCAGCTTGCGTTGAGGGACGATACGGATTATTTTCACTACACCAATGCTGACGCCCTGAAGGGTCACTGGAGCGCCCGGGCGGAGTCCGGAAGCATTTTCAAAATAGGAATGGACTGTAATGCGGCGAGTGAACAGTCCACCGGAACTTCCAGACATCAGAGAAATCAGCACAGTAAGGACAACGATGGCTACAATGACGACCACGCCAACCTTCAACTGCGACCAACGAACCTCACGCCGATTTGGCACAATTTCCCTGCCTGTTATGGGTCTCTCTCCGGTCGCCGACGCCGTCTGGCACGCAACCGAATATGTCGAGGATAGCAGAGGATTCCCGCCCTCCTAATGAATAAGATGAATAGATCGACCCGCTTGTATTGTCTGCTGGAACTAGGGATGCCGATTTTGCTTACATGCTGCGATCACTGTGACTTTATGCCCAAGTCTATCGTCGTGCGGCACACAATAGCCTATGCGTCCGCTATTGGCTACGCGTATCTTCCAGCAGGACTTGCGCCAGGGCCTGCGTTCGGGTGTGTGTCAGGGAAACCACAGCGTGGTTGGCGCCCAGTTGCCGCGCCAGAACTGCTGCTCGACCGTGGAACAGCAGCGAAGGCTTTCCACTTGACGCCCGGATGACCTCAATGTCCTGCCAGCCGACTCCGAATTGAATGCCGGTACCAAGGGCCTTGGCTGCGGCCTCCTTGGCGGCAAAGCGGGCGGCAAAGCTTTCCGCGCTGTTGCGCTTGCTGCGGCAATAAAGAATTTCCTGCGGCGAATACACGCGTCGGCAAAAGCGGTCCCCGTAACGAGAGATCGTCTCCGCGATGCGCGCGATTTCGATCATGTCCACGCCAAAGCCAACAATCATTTCCTGCACAGTACCACAGGCGGAACGAACATGTTGTCCTTGCGTTCCCAAATCCGGTCTACCGGAGGGGAAAAGGTCGCCTTCTGTGTGAGATTTTGGTTCAAGTCCCGGATATTTCTGACCGATAGGGACAGTGCAGTCGGAGGTTGGATGCGATGCCCCCCGGGGCAGTGTCCACGGAAATAGAAAATGCTAAAAATTGCTATCCACGGATATAGCGCAGTCAAGCAGGAGGAACTACAGGCCCGAATGGTAGAGATTGTGGTCAACCGCCGGGGTTGGATCCTTGAAGAAAAGCCGCTTTTGTTGGATGCGTATCACGTTCGGTTTGAAGTCGGGCTCGCCAATATAATCGAACTCTATGGAGCCCTTCAGCAAGCGGGTATCCAGTTCGCTCCCGCCGCGCATCGCGCCCTGACGGAAATGTGCCTTTGCCAGAAGCATCTGACAGAAGACCACGAGGTGAACATCGTCACCGTCGATATGCACGTCGACATTCGGGAAGGGGAACAGGTCGGTTTCCTGAGTCTGGTGCGGTTGGACCCAGTGCATTGACAGGTTTGGCTTGTTGCAGGACGGTTCAGCCAGCTTCCACCAGACCATAGTGTCGCTGCCAGTGGGCACGCAGGTGCGCCCATACAATCTCGACAGAAGCGCGTGGTAGTTCTTTTTCTCCGCTTTCGACGAAGCGGTTTGCCTCCATGCGTGCCAACTCCAGCATTTTGCGGTCCCGCAGCAAATTGGCGACACGAAAATCCGGTAGACCAGCCTGCCGGGTACCAAAAAATTCTCCTGGCCCGCGCAAGGTCAAATCCAGTTCCGCCAACTCGAAACCATTCTGCGTGCGCACCATCGCGTCCAGCCGTTCTTCCGCCTGTGGCGATACCCGCCGTGGCGGGCCACCGGTCATCAGAATGCAATAGGACCTGGCCTTGCCGCGCCCGACACGCCCGCGCAATTGATGCAATTGCGCCAGCCCAAAACGCTCCGCGTGCTCAATGACCATCACGGTCGCGTTCGGTACATCCACGCCGACTTCAATCACCGTCGTCGCTACCAGCACATCGAGTTCTCCCCGCTGGAAACGGCGCATGACGATTTCCTTTTCCTCTGCGCGAAGTCGACCATGCAGCAGTCCCAGGCGCAGCCCTGCAAGATGCGTGGCGCGGAGTTCTTCATACATCGCAACTGCGGATTTCAATGCAGGCTTTTCGTTGAAAAGAGCGCCGGTCTTTGCCTTGGATTTTCTTGCTACAGTTTTTTCTTTTGCGTTGCCAGGACTAACTTCATCGGGTTCCGGATCGTGCGCAAAGTCGAGTTCCGGCTGGTCATCTTTACTGCCTTCAATTACCGGATACACAATGTAGCCCTGATGTCCCGCAGCCACTTGCTTCCGCAGAAATCCCCACACTTCCTCCGCGCGCTCATCCGTGATGCGGCGGGTGACGATGGGCGTGCGTCCCGGCGGCAATTCGTCGAGCACGCTGACATCGAGATCGCCG
>JAJYGR010000179.1 GCA_021790655.1 Acidobacteriota bacterium
CTATATAACATGTTTTTTGTGAATGGACAGGAAATCGACGAAGTTACCAGCAAAGACGGAAAGCCCTTGTCGGAGGACAAGAAAAAGAAGGAAGCAGAACGCGTGCAGAAGGAGATCAAGAAAGATTCCGATGAGAAATATGTCGCGAAACAGGATGCTGAAAATGCCAAGCAGATCGACATGCTGCTGCACATGTTGCGCTATACCAATGGGCATAGGGTCAATCTAAATGGGCGACCGACCCTGGACTATGACCTGAGTGGCGATCCGAAGGTCCATCCGAAGGGGACAGAGGAGACATTTTTACACGATATGACGGGAACAATCGAAGTAGATGAACTCACTGGGCAACTGGTGGACATGAATGCGCGCCTGGACCACGACGTGAAAGTGGGTGGAGGTGTGCTGGCCAATCTCCATAAAGGGTTCTGGCTTCATGTACGACAGCAGCGTTATCCGGACGGCGTGTGGTTACTTGAAAAACTTGAAGGTACGGGAGATGCGCGAGCGGCCCTGTTTTTCCATCCTTACTTTAAGTTCTCCCAGACAATGAGTGGCTGTGCGCTGACCAACGTAACGACGAGCCAAGGTGCAACGACGCTGGCCAAGTAAGTAGGTTTTGCGATCAGTAAAGTGAGCGTTTCATCTCTTATGAAGCCAGGGATTTTTGCCGTGGAAAGATTCTCTGGATTCTTCACTCCGGTCGCACGGCGACCTCCCTTCAGTATGACTCTTCTTTCGTGCTGCTCCTATTCCCCTGGAAGCTTATAGTTTTTGCTGGCGCTGGACTTCGCGTACGCCGGGAACGCGGCGGAGACCATTCATGAGCCGGATCAAATGGCCTACATCGCAGGCATCGACGACGAACTCTACGATGGCTTCGGCGCTGGCGCTGGCCTTGGTATCGACAGCGCGGATGTTGGTCCCATCGTCCGAGATGACGGCGGTCATCTCGCGCAACATTCCTGCGTGGTCGTCACAGTAGACGATAATTTTCACGGGATAGGTCGCGCGTTGAGAACTGTCCTCTTTGCCCGCCATGCGCGCCCATTCGACAACAATACGACGATCGGACTCGTAAAGTAGATTTTGTACGTTGGTGCAACTGCGCGCGTGTACTGCGACCCCCTTACCTCGTGTGACATAGCCGACAATTTCTTCGCCACGAATAGGGTTGCAACAACGCGCGCGATAGACGAGCAGATCGTTCTGCCCCTCGACGGTAAGCGAGTCTGAACCTTTGCCAAAGTAGACGCGTTTGACGGCGTCGGACATGCCGGGCGTGGTGTCTGCTTCTGGAGCTTGGACATTGGTTGCGCCGGGAACGAGACGATTGAGAACCTGGCGGCCGGAAAACTTTCCGAAGCCTATGCCCGCAAGCAGATCCAAGGAGTTGGACAGTCCATAGTCAGTAGCGACTTTCAAATAGTCGGCATCGCTGAGTTGGGCGATGGGAATTTTATATTTACGCGCTTCGCGGTCGAGTAGCTTACGGCCGATCTCGATGGCGCGCTCACGTTGATGCTCATTCAACCAGTGCTTGATTTTGTTGCGGGCGCGGGAGCTGCGTGCAAAAGTGAGCCAGTCGCGACTGGGTGTGTGGCCATTCTGAGTGAGGATTTCGACGATATCTCCATTGCGCAGACGGGTTTTGAGCGGCACCATGCGACCGTTGACTTTTGCGCCGATGCAGGTGTTTCCGACTTCTGTGTGGATGGTATAGGCGAAGTCGATGGGGGTGGCTTCTTTAGGCAGTACGACGACCTTCCCTTTTGGAGTGAAAGTGTAGACCTCCTCGGGATACAGATCGATTTTCAGCGTGGAAAGAAATTCGTTGGGGTCGGTCATGTCGCGCTGCCACTCGACAATTTGCCGTACCCAGGCGAGACGCTGCTCGTCTTTTGCGCTTACAGGCGAGCCGCCGCCTTTATATTTCCAGTGCGCGGCAATTCCCTCTTCGGCTACACGATGCATTTCCTCGGTACGAATCTGGACTTCAAACTGATGACCGCCGTCTGCCATAACAGTGGTGTGGAGGGACTGGTAGAGATTGGGCCGGGGCATGGCGATGAAGTCTTTGATGCGCCCTGGAACAGGGCGCCAGATGCTGTGAATGAGTCCAAATACCGCGTAACAGTCCTGCACGGTTTGCGTGATGACACGCACGGCCAGGAGATCGTAAACCTGATCGACGGTGATGCGTTGACGCTGCAATTTTTGATAGATGGAGTACAGGCGCTTGATGCGCCAGTCGACGCGCGCGGTGATGTTGTGTTCAAGGAGACGCTCCTTCAACAGGGCGTCGATTTCGTGAAGGAACTGCTCGCCCTGCTGACGGTTTGCTTCCACGGCAGAGCGGATCTGGTCGTGACCCAAGGGATCGACATACCGGAAGGCGAGGTCTTCAAGCTCACTGCGGACCTTGCCCATGCCGAGGCGATGCGCGAGGGGGGCGTAAATATCGAGGGTCTCGCGGGCGATGGCTTGCTGGCGTTCCGGCTGGAGATGCTCCAATGTGCGCATGTTGTGCAGGCGATCTGCCAGCTTGATGAGCACAACACGGACGTCCGAGACCATGGCAAGCAGCATCTTGCGGACGTTTTCCGCTTGGCGATCTTCACGGTTGGCGAATTGAATTTTTTCAATTTTGGTGACACCGTCGACGATATGGGCCACTTGTTCGCCGAAGGTTTCGGAGATTTCTCGACTGGTTACGGGTGTGTCTTCGACTGCGTCGTGAAGCAGACCAGCGGCAATCGCAGTGGCGTCGAGCTTCATTTCCGCGAGGACCAGAGCGACTTCCAGAGGATGCAACGCGAATGGACCACCAGAAGCGCGCTTTTGCCCAGCATGATGCTTCAGGCAAAAGTCGTAGGCCTGCTGAATAATCCTGATGTCATCTGTAGGGCGATTTTGGCGCACGGTCGCAAGCAGCACCTCAAAAACCTGCGAGAGGTTTTGATTGTCCGCATCATTGTTCGCATCTGGGGATGCAGCCGCACTGTGCGCCGTGACCATACTTGATTCTATGGCAACGGACGGCGTTCGAAACAAGTGAAGTGTATTTCACCGGAGAGGAAAGTTGTGGGGACCGATGAGGGCGCCCTGAATGTGCGAAGATGGCCTCTTAGGGCTAAAGGAAGGTCTGATTCCGCTACGGGCAGTCCCTCTGCGGCTGAAGCCCGTCCCCTTCAACACCGAACTCAATCGGACTCTACTAATCAGCACGAAGGGAATCATGGCAAAAAAGCAATCGAAGTCGCGTGGAGTCGATCAATCCTCTAGGAATATGTTGCATACAGAAGCAAATGGAGGACAGAAAATAGAAGAGTCCGGATCGACTTCGGGACCGGTGGCCGTGATCAGCCGACGCGCCGCGGACCGCTTGCAAGCAGGCCATCCATGGGTCTACCAGTCGGATGTGGAGCGCGTGATTGCAGTCGCCGAGGAAGAGTCTGTGGCTGCTGGATCATTGATTGCGGTGACAGACTCGCGAGGAATGTTGCTGGGGATGGCGCTTTTTAGCGACTCGTCTCAGATCACTTTGCGGCTGATGACCAAGGATGCGATTGCGAGCCGAAGCGAGTTTTTGGATTTGCTGCGCGGACGGCTGCGACGGGCTTTTCAGATGCGGCAGGACGGCATGCGACTGCTGCAAGATACGAATGCTTGCCGGCTTGTATTTGGAGAAGCGGACGAACTCCCGGGCATCGTTGTGGACCGCTATGGGGAGCTGGTGATTTTGCAGTTGCTGACGCAGGGCACCCATGTCGATGACGTACGCAATGCGGTGGTGGAAGTTGCGCGCGAGATGATTGCGCCCGAGACCATCCTGGAGCGGCCCGACGCGCGGATTCGAGAATTGGAGCAGCTATCCATGCCTTCGACGGATCCTCTGTACTCAAAGGACTTCCATGCGCCAAAGTTGGCAACGATCTTCGAGTTGAATGGACTTCGTTTCCATTTCGACGCAAATGCTGGACAGAAGACTGGCGCATTTCTGGACCAGCGAGAGAACTACATGGCCGCCGCGCTGCATGGGCATGGTCGAGTGCTGGACGTGTGTACCTACCAGGGCGGCTTTGCGCTGCATCTAGCGCGCCGCTGCCCGCAAGTGACTGGAGTGGATGTGTCGCGCGCGGCACTGGAAGTCGCGGAGCAAAATTTAGATGAGAACCGGGGCCAGGTCCTTAACCATGGGCGCGGAGTGGAATGGATAGAGGCGAGCGCTTTCGACTTGTTGCGCGACTGGAGCGATACAGGTGAGGAGTTCGACACGATTGTCTTGGACCCACCTGCATTTGCGAAGTCGAAACGCGCGGTGGAAGGAGCGCTACGCGGATATAAAGAGATGAATCTGCGAGCTTTCAAGATGCTGCGGCCAGGTGGAATCCTGGTGACTTGCTCCTGTTCGCACCATGTTCCGCTGGCTGACTTTCATGCCGTAGTGGCGGCAGCGGCAAGCGATGCTGGCAAGCGGGTGCGACTGCTGGAGACGCGCGGCGCGGCCTT
>JAJYGR010000069.1 GCA_021790655.1 Acidobacteriota bacterium
CCGATGCTGATGAGGTAAAGCACCAGCATCGGCGCAGCGAAGACGCACATGGTCAAAACGTCCGGCGTGGGTGTGATGATGCCGGCCACGATGAAAATAATGAGAATCGCGTAACGAATGTTCTTCCACAGCCAGCGGGAATTTACGATGCCGAACAGCGCCAGAAAGAATACCAGGATCGGCAGTTCGAAAATGATCCCCAACCCAAGAATTACAGTCAAAAACAATTCCGTGTATTCGCCAATCGTGATCATCGGGTTGAACTGTGCTCCGTAGCCGATCAAAAATTCCAGCGCGCCGGGATACACGTAGCGATAGCCAAAAAACGATCCCGCCAGAAACAGCCCAATCGTGGCGGCCATGAACGGCACCACATAACGCCGTTCGCTCTGATAAAGGCCCGGCGCAATGAACAGCCATACCTGGTACAGGATGAAGGGCGCGGCAAGAATAATGCCGCCGAAGATGCCGATTTTCAAATAGAAATTGAACGGGTCGACCGGATTCAGATAGACGAGTTTGGTATCGAGATGATGGGCGCTCAAAGCTTTGGTGATCGGCTCGATCATCAAAGCGGAGATGCGCTGGTGAAAGCCATAGGCGACAAAAAAGCCTACAGCGATAGAAATAATGGAATACAGCAGCCGTTTGCGCAGCTCCTGGAGATGATCGAGCAGGCTCATGCCAGGAAGATCGGCCCGTTCGCCCACGGCGGAGCGTGCTCGGTCCAGCAGATCAACCATGGGTAATTTCCGCCTCGCTTGGAGCAGGATTATTGGATGCGGCATTCGAAGTACTGTCTTGCGAAATATCCGCTAGCTCCGATGGCGGTTCTTCCCCGGCGTAGGGCAGCGTAGTACGGGCCTGGGAACCTGCGGCCGCAGTAATGGTAGCCAGAGAGACCGGCATCGGAGATTCAGAGAAAAACTGCTGGTTAGGCGTTTCTCTCTGCGGCTCCAGATTCGCGCCGTTTACGCTATCGATGTTTGGATGCTGGCCAATCGCATCGCTCTCCTCGACGGTAGCGGGGTTGTCGACAGAGTCCTCAACAGTCGAGGAAGCAATCTCCGCATTTTCGGGTGGATCGATTCTGTCCTGGTCTTTTTCTTTCTGATCGGCCCGTTCGACCTGGCGCAGTTCCTCTTCGATCTGGAACTTGAATTCATTGCTGGCGCGGCGAAACTCGCCGACCAGACGGCCAATCTGTCGCCCAATTTCGGGCAGCTTCTTCGGCCCGAAAACGATCAGGGCCAGAACGAAAATAAAGACTGTATCGGGCAGACTCATCGGATTCCATCATACTCAGTGGTGCGGGGCCAAACAAACAGGATGCAATTCAGGTTTCCGTTGGAAATTGTCGCGATTCAAATAGTTCCATCGGCTATCATAGGAAGAACGGTCCCCGGCCAAAAAGAGATTCTTTGGCCACGGTCATATTACAATCTTTGTTAGAGGAAGTTTCTACCGGGAGAATCCTTTGCTCGGTCGAAACGTCCAATAAGTGTTGCAACATCCCCGTAGGTTGGGCGACTCGGCAAATGTCCGCCGAAGTCGCAGTGAATCCACTGCAACACGTTGTAAGAAATGCTTTCAACATCCCCGTTTCGGCGCAGTAGGCGTTTGGAACTGAAGGCGGCATATAGTGCCAGCATTATTGGAACCCGTCGTACCCATGCCTGTGGAGAACATGCAGGAAAGCTGTTCTCTCGATAACTATCTCGCAATGCCAGACCACACGATGGATGGACGCATTGCCGCAGCCCGCGCAAAACTTGGCAAAGACGCCCTCATCCTTGGCCATCACTATCAGCGGGATGAAGTCATCCGCTTCGCCGACTACACCGGCGACTCCTACAAACTCTCGAAGATCGCGTCGCAGTCGAGCAGTCGCTACATTCTTTTTTGCGGCGTGCATTTTATGGCGGAAAGTGCCGACATTCTTGCACAGCCCCACCAGCAAGTTGTACTCCCCGATTTGAACGCTGGATGTTCGATGGCGGACATGGCGGACATTTCTCAGGTAGAAGAGTGCTGGTCGAAATTGCTGGCCG
The DNA here is from genome assembly GCA_021790655.1 of Acidobacteriota bacterium. GTDB lineage: Bacteria > Acidobacteriota > Terriglobia > Terriglobales > Acidobacteriaceae > JAKAAZ01. The sequence continues at coordinate 2,052 of JAJYGR010000069.1, forward strand.
CCGGTCTCGATACTCCAGCTTCCGGCGGCCTCATTCCGCTGACGTATATGAATTCGACCGCCGCCATTAAAGCATTCTGCGGCGAGCGGGGAGGACTTGTCTGCACGTCGTCCAACGCAAAGGCTGCATTTCAATGGGCTTTTGCGCGCGCGCAGCGGGTGCTTTTTCTGCCCGATCAACATCTGGGTCGCAACACAGCGCACGTCATGGGTATTCCCGCTTCAGAAACCGTGGTTTGGGACCCGTATCAGATCAACGGAGGCCTCACGCCGGACCGGCTACGCGCGGCGCGCGTCATTCTGTGGAAAGGGCATTGCTCTGTACACCAGCGCTTTCTTCCGGAGCATGCCGACAAGGTCCGCGCCGCCTATCCCGGAATTCAGGTCATCGTGCACCCAGAATGTCGGCTGGAGGTATGCCAGAAGGCAGATGCTATTGGTTCCACCGAGCGCATAATCCAGATCATTGAAGAAGCGCCGGAAGGGTCTATGTTTGCCGTGGGCACGGAGATCCATCTGGTGAACCGCCTGGGCAAACGCTTCGCGCCGCTAGGGAAAAAAGTGATAACGCTCGACGACGCGGGCTGCCTATGCACCACCATGTTCCGCATTTCGCCGCAGCACCTGGCCTGGGCGCTGGAAAACATGGTCGAAGGACGCGTCGTCAATCGGATTCGCGTCAGTGATGACATCAAACACTGGGCTGGCGTAGCATTGAATCGTATGCTGGAAATTCGAGGACAGTTCGAGGAACGCCGATGAAGACCTTTTCTCTTGAGGAAGCCCAGACGCTCGTTCCGGTGCTGCAATCGCTGATGAAGAATGCGATCGATGCAAAGGAGACGGCGGAAACCATCTCGGAAGAGTTGCAGGGAATCAGCCAGCGAATTTTTATGAACGGCGGCACCCTGATCCGCATCGCCGAGGTCGCCAAACGACGCGCCCAGCACGACAAAGCGGTGCAACAGGTAAAGGACACGCTCGCCGAGATCGACTCCATCGGAGTACAGGTCAAAGACCTCGATACCGGCCTGCTCGATTTTCCCTGCCGACTGGGGGAAGAGATCGTTTTACTCTGCTGGAAGATGGGGGAAACGGAGATCCAGCACTGGCACACTATGGATTCCGGATTCAGCGGACGCCAGGCCGTCGACGAGCGATTTAAGCGTCCACAGAAACAAAAGCCAAACTAAGAAATTAAGGATCCTACCCAAATCCCAGTGTGCATGAAACTCTTCTTTTGAAGGAGAACGAAATGAAAGTCGGGGTTCTTGGATCGGGCGAGGTAGCGAAGGTATTGGCCAGCGGCTTCCTGAAGCATGGTCACGACGTAATGATGGGCACACGGACACCCGCCAAACTGGCGGAGTGGACAACGCAAAATCCCAAGGGCCACGTCGGCAGCTTCGCCGACGCTGCTAAGTTCGGTGAATCGATCGTTCTGGCGGTCAAAGGTAAGGCGGCTGCGGAGTCACTTCGTTTGGCGGTTGCAGAGAACCTGGCTGGAAAAACAATCATGGATGCTACCAATCCCATTGCGGATGCGCCGCCTGTCAACGGGGTATTGAAGTTCTTTACCAATCTCGATGAATCCCTGATGGAGCAATTGCAACGCGAATTTGAAGGCGCGAACTTCGTCAAGGCCTTCAACTCGGTTGGTCTGGGAATGATGGTGGATCCACAGTTCAAGGACGGCAAGCCAACGATGTTCATTTGTGGCAACAATGAAATGGCCAAGAAGTCCGTGAGCAGGATTCTCGATGAATTTGGTTGGGAAACAGCGGACATGGGCAATGCGGAGGCGGCGCGTGCTATTGAACCCTTGTGCATGCTTTGGTGCATCCCAGGATTCCTGCGCAACGATTGGAATCACGCGTTCAAACTGCTGGTCCAGAAATGAGTCGACGGACCCAACATCCGCGCTGCGACATGGCGCGAGGGTCCCAGCAATTCGCTGAACTCGAATACATCCATGCAGGCGCGCAAAGCAAGGCCGAGTCGCAGTACACTATCCGGGTATGAACTTCTATCAGTCGATGCGTAACTTGTTGCGAGGAACCGCCATCCTCCTCGTGGCTGCTGTTCCACTCATGACAGGATGTAAAAATTTTTTTATTCCTGTTTGCCAAGCCTACAACACTTGTACGACCACCACCACCACTACTACTACCACGCCTGCTGCCAGAAGTAACTCCGAAACTTTGACCCCTGTGGCGTCCAAGTCTTATATGTATGTGGCGAACGCTGCCACCGGAAAAATTGGCGCCTACTCCCTGACATCGGGACATCTCACGAGTCTGACTCCATCCGCATACAGTCTGCACGTGGCTCCAAGCGCAGTGGCTGTAACGCCCTCAGGTAAGTTTCTCTACGTCGCGACTGCGGCAGGTTCCATCTATGTCTACGATGTCGCAGGTGATGGCAGCTTAAAGCTGGGACAGAATGGGAACGCAGTGGCAA
>JAJYGR010000004.1 GCA_021790655.1 Acidobacteriota bacterium
CGCACACTGGCGATAAATCTAAAAGGAACTTTTTTCGCCAGTCAGGCAGCGGGCCACGTCATGATCCAACAGAAGCGCGGGCGCATCGTCAATATGAGTTCGCAAGCCGGCTTTGTCGCGCTCCCAACCGAGTCCGTGTACTGCATGACCAAGGCGGCCATCGCACATTTGACGAAATGTCTTGCGGTCGAGTGGGGCAAGTACAACATCAACGTGAATGCCGTGGCCCCGACATTTATTCACACGCCGGGCACCGAGCCTGCGCTGGCCGATCCAAAATTTCACGCAGAAGTCATTGAAAAAATCGCGGCATTGCATCGTATTGGCGAGCCAATCGAAGTGGCTGGCGCGGTTGTGTTTCTCGCTTCTCCGGCAGCTTCGTTAATCACGGGTCATACGTTATTGATTGATGGGGGATGGACCGCAAATTAGCTGTATCGTGTGAAAGCGCTGGAACTCTGACCACTTTGCAAAACATGAAGGGAATCAAGAATGAAGATCGGGGTATTTACGCTACTGTTGTCGCAGCTTCCGCTGGAAAGCGTACTGCAAAAATTGAAGACGCTTTCGATCGATACGGTGGAACTGGGCACCGGAGGTTTTCCCGGCGATGCGCACTGCAAGCTCTCGATGCTGGACAATGCAGCAGAGTTGAAGGAATTTCAGCGCACACTGGCGGACCATGCGAGGACAGCCTGATGTCTCCGGAAGAAGGACTGACCAAGGCGGCGCATTTCCTCAACGACCTAATAATTCGCGAGAAGCCCGTTGGAGCGTGGTGAGTATAAAGGCCTATGAAAAATATCAGAGCAGCAATTTTTGGCACAGGGTTTATGGGACGCGTCCATCTGGAAGCATTGCGTCGCGTCGAGGGCGTGGAGGTTGTGGCCATTGCTGGACGCGAACTGGAGTCTGCAAAATGGCTGAGTGCGGGCTTTGGGATTGAACACGCGGAGTCCGACTATCAAAAGATTTTGCAGGACGCGAGCATCGATGCCGTACACATCTGCACCCCGAACGCCATGCATTATCAAATGGCGAAGGACGCTCTGTTGGCCGGGAAACATGTTCTCTGCGAAAAGCCACTTGCCACATCCGTGGAGCAAGCGCGCGAACTTGTGAATCTCGCCCGCGAGCGCGCCTTGCGCAACTGCGTATGCCACAACCTGCGCTACTACCCCATGGCGCAGCAGATGCGCCGCATGGTGGAGGATGGCGAGCTTGGCCGCATACTGGTGGTGCAGGGTACGTACTCGCAGGACTGGCTGCTGTATGAGACAGACTGGAACTGGCGCATCGATGTGAAGGCCGGTGGTCCGGCGCGCGCGATGGCCGACATCGGTTCCCACTGGTTCGATCTGGCCGAGCATGTCACCGGGCTGCGTGTGCGTTCGTTGTGCGCGGACTTGCAGACGTTCTATCCCACGCGCAAAAAACCGAAGCGCAATGTGGAGACCTTCGCGGGCAAATTGCTGTCCGACGAGGACGTCGAGGACACTCCCGTCGAAACGGAAGATTACGGTGCTGTGATGTTCCACATGGGAGAAGCCACGCGCGGCTGCATGACGGCCAGCCAGGTCGCTGCCGGATGCAAGAACAACCTGAATTTTGAAGTCTTCGGGACCAAATCTTCAGTGCGCTGGAACCAGGAGCGGCCCGACGAGCTTTGGATCGGCAAGCGGGACAGCGCGAACCATGTCATGCTGAAAGACCCGGCGCTAATGCAGACGCAGGCACGCAGCTACGCGGACCTGCCAGGTGGCCATAGCGAAGGTTACGACGACACGTTCAAGCAGCTCTTTCGCCGCTTCTATGCATCGATTGCAGCGCCGAACGCGCCAGTGGAGTATCCGCAGATGGTCGACGGTTTGCGGCAGATGGTGTTGTTAAGCGCTGAACTTGAAAGCCATCGCAAACATGGCTGGGTCGAGATCGCGGAGCGTTAGGTGGTTTCATTCTTAACGCGACGAATATCAAACGAGATATGTAATTTCTAACGCAGAAAAAGAAAGCATGTTCAAAGTTCAATTGCTACATCCCGCGGCCAAAGCGCCCACCGTTGCACATCCCGGCGCCGATATAGGGTTCGATCTATATTCCATTGAAGACGTGGTATTGCAGCCCGGCGTTCCTACACGCGTGCGCACTGGCATTGCCGTCGAAGGCCCACCGGGCTGGGGATTTGTTCTCGGCGATCGCTCGTCGATGGCGATGCGCGGCGTGACGTATGCGGGCGGAAGAATTGACGCTGGCTATCGCGGCGAGCTGTTGATCTGCTTGATCAATGTAAATCAGCCCGTCTACACCGTGAAGATAGAAAAAGACTCTGGCGAAAATATCGAATGTGTATCGCTGGAGCGGACGGACGTGAGCGTGCGTATCGCAAAGGGAGACAAGATCATTCAGATGTCGCCCTTTCAGGCAATGACGAGCGAGGACATCGAAGTCGTGACAGAACTGTCAGCCGCAGAGCGTGGCGCAAAGGGCTTTGGCTCCAGCGGGCGGTGAACTGTCGGCTATCCACCAGCATGTTACCTCACGTTGCATATCGACGTGTGCTATTGCAGTCTAATGAAGGGAGGTAACACGCGATGCAAACTCGAACTCTCGGACATTCCGATATTTCTATCGTTCCACTTGTTTTTGGCGGAAATGTTTTTGGCTGGACTGTGGATGCGCCAACATCCTTCCGCATCCTCGATGCTTTTGTGGATCGCGGCTTCAACTGCATTGACACCGCCGATGTTTACTCCCGATGGGTCCCCGGTCATCAGGGGGGCGAGTCGGAAACGGTCCTGGGCCAGTGGCTCAAGAAGAGTGGCAAGCGCGACAAGGTTGTGCTTGCCACCAAGGTCGGCATGGATATGGGCGATGGCAAACAAGGTCTTCGCAAAGAGTACATTCTTGAAGAAGTCGAGACCTCGCTCCAGCGCCTCCAGACCGACCACATCGATCTGTACCAGTCGCATAAAGATGACGATTCTGTCCCGCTCGACGAGACCCTTGAGGCATATCGACAACTCATCCAGCAAGGGAAAGTTCGCATCATTGGGGCGTCGAACTATAAGGGTGCGCGTCTTGAGGAGGCTCTTAAAGTGGGCCAGGAACGCGGCCTTCCGGTCTATCGGACGCTACAGCCGGAGTACAACCTATATGCCAGACAAGCCTACGAAACAGACCTGGAACCTGTTGCTGTAAAGCACGGACTCGGTGTAATTCCATATTTCTCTCTGGCCAGCGGATTCCTCACAGGAAAATATAAATCCAAGGAGGACGCGAAGGGCGCCAAGAGAGAATCCTTATTGGGCAAATATTTTGATCGGCGCGGAGAAAAAATTTTGGAAGCACTCCATGAAGTTGCGCAACAAGTTCATGCAACACCAACTTCGGTTGCGCTAGTGTGGCTGCTATCGCGTCCCAGCATCACCGCGCCGATTGCCAGTGCAACCTCCATCGAGCAAATGGAAAGCCTCTTCGCTGCTGTCGATCTCAAACTCGATACATCGGCGATAGATAAACTCAACCTTGCGAGCGCATACTGACGCGTCAGCAGGAGCCAATAGCTTATGCATCCCAGAGGTGAAGCATGCAAAACAAAATAGCTCGCCGACAATTTCTAAAGACTGTTGGAGTAAGTGCGCTTGCAGGTGCAGGAATCGAACTGCTGGGACCGCCGATGGCCGAAGCAGCGTCGCAAGATGCCACTCCATACGAATCTAAAATGCCGCGCTTCTTTGCCGGCTGCTGTGCGTATTCCTACCGCGAAGAACTTACCCATGGCTCGATGACCATGGAAGATTTTATTCGCAAGGCAGTCGAGCTTCGCCTGGATTCTGTGGACATGACCGCTTACTATTTCAAGTCCACCGATGCAGCCTATCTCGACGGCCTTCGGCATTTGGCATACAAAAATGCAGTCCTCCTTTCTGGAGCTGCTTGCGGCGTCAGCATGGTGCAGGCGGATGCCGCGAAACGCGCCGACTCACTGAATGAAATCAAGAAGTGGGTGGATGTCGCCGACAGACTTGGGGCCTCTCATCTCAGGGTATTTGCTGGCAAGCTGCCACCGGGGGCAACCTTGCAGCAGGCCATTGACTGGGTCGTCGAGACGATGAAGGCCGCCAGCGATTATTCCGGGCAAAAAGGTATCACGCTAGGTTTGGAGGACCATCAAGGTGTCTCGCAAAATGCGGATGTTTGTCTCGAAGTGATGCACCGCGTCAATTCGCCGTATGTCGGCATCAATCTCGACATCACCCATTTTGTTCCCACCGCGACGCGGGATTCTTACGCTCAGATTGCAGCTTGTATTCCCTATGCAACGAATACGCACATCCGCGACCATTTCGATGACCACACGCCGATCGATATGGATCGAGTATGGCGGATGTTCGCGCAGGCGGGATTCCGGGGCTACATGTCTGCGGAATACGAAAGCCACTTTTCCGATGATCCTGTGGCGAGTACCGGCGTACCGAAGCTGGTCGCGCAAATCCGCGCTCTATGCAAAAAGTATTCGACCGCTTGAATCAATCGACAATGCATTTTCAGGTCAGGTGTTAGAGCTTGTTTCATAAATACAGTTTGTATCAGGGCATGGCTTTAGCCATGCCGCAAAAAGCTCAAGAATCGTAGGCTTTAGCCCCGGAAGATTTTTGACTGATCCGGGCCAAAAGTATTTATGAAACACGCTCTAACAAAACTTGCCCCACCCCTTGTGCGTCCTTTGCACAAAGGATGGGAGAGCACGACTCTTTCCTCGACTGTCAACACGCCGACATAAAATTTTCTAAACAGATTTCATCCATGCTTCCGGTTTGGCGGCCATGGCTTCTTCCAGCGTTACCCGGCGTTTTTGCAGATAGGCCAGGTTCGACATGTGCGCCGCAATCGCCGACAAATATCCGATTTCTACCGTTGCATTCGGCTGTTTGCGGTCACGGATACAGGCCATCCAGTTGGCCATGTGGTTGACTCCGGGATTTTCTCCCTTGTGTGGAGCGCCGTCCGGATTGTTGATCTTCTCGGGGTAGTAATTGATTCCTGAGCTGTACTTGCCCGTCACCATGTCTGTGGAGCCGCTGACATGCTCGATAGATCCTTTGCTTCCGAGAAAATGCTCGCCCAAACCATAATGACGATTGCTGAAAGTAGATTGCCATAACACGAGCACGTCATTCGGATATTCGAGCGACACGCCAATCGTATCGGGAACCTGACGACCATCCTTCTCAGAAAATACCCCACCCATCATGGTGGCGGCCTTCGGCAGTTGCAGATCCATTGCACTGATGATCCAGGAAATCTGATGGACCATGTTCTCTGTGATGTTGCCGCCAGAAAATTCCCAGAACAGTCGCCAGTTGATGAATTTGTATCCATCGAACGGGACCTTCGGGCGGCCGTCGAGAAACAGGTCCCAATTCACGTTCGCCGGATTGCAGTCGCTTGGCACTGGCCGCACCCATTGCCCCTGTCCAAGCGGAGTGTTGCGGCTCATCCACGATTCAACCATGGTGATCTTGCCCACGGACCCATTTTGTATCCATTGTTTAGCGTCCGCCAGCTCGCCCGAGCTTTCATGCTGCAAGCCAATCTGCACCACCTGCTTCGACGCTTTGGCAGCATTACGACAGGCCACGGCCTCGGGAATGTCCCAGGTCATCGTTTTTTCGGAATACAGGTCTTTCCCCGCCGCTAACGATGCTAGAAAATACTTTGCATGTAGATGCAGTGGAGTCGCGTTGATGACTGCATCGATGTCTTTGCGATCCAACAGGCGACGAGGATCGTCATAGGTCTCAACATTTGGCAGATAGCTTTTCACCTGCTCGCGTCGATTGGAAAAGACGTCGGCGACGGCGACACATTCCACATTCGGCTGCTTCAACGCATCCTTCAGGTCCTGCTGTCCCCGGTCACCTGCGCCAATCAATCCAATGCGAATCCGATCGTTCGCTCCAATTGCTCTTCCATTCAACCCAAACAGTTCCGTCGCTGGCAATGCACCGATCGCGGCCACTCCCATGCCGACCTGCTCCAGAAATTCTCGACGATTGATTTTCATTCCTTCATTTTCCATTTCGCATGATCTCCTTCGCCTATTTCGGCGCACGGCGCATTGGTTTGGGCCATCTGTTGAACGAACTGACGGACGTACGAACCATTTAGCAGGTAATTCCAGCTTTTTGCAACGTTGCCTTCAGGCCTTGCATGCTGATGCGCGTGGAAGCCTCAGGAGTTCCTGCGCCGCGCCAATGCGTTTCCAGGCTAACGCCATAGTGATAACCAGCCCGCTTGAGCGCGCGGAACTGTCCGACCCAGTCGATGATTCCGCTGCCCACGGGGGCCCAGGCGTACTTCCCATCCGGTTTTCGCACTACGTCTTTGCAGTGGCAATGCCCGATGCGATTTTGCGGCAACAGCTCGTAGCCATTCGGATAAGGCGTACTGCCAATGGCGGCTGCATTTCCGGGGTCCCAATTCAGCATGAAATTCTTGTTCGGAATTGCATGAAGGACCGCCGCCGCTTCTTCCCCGGTTGCGGTATTGCAGTCCATTTCATTTTCCAGCAGCAGAATTTTATTGTTCTTGGCGCAGCGTACCGCAGCTTCTCGCAGCTTATTGTTGATTGCTGCGCGGTACGGTTTCTGATCATCCAGTCGCCAGAAATCGAAGCAGCGAATCCTGTCGGTCTTGAAAATATTGGCCAGTTCGATGCAGCGATCCAGCAGTTGTTCCTGTTGTTTGAAATCGAAGTCGGCGTGAAACTCGTCGCGGTGCTGCCTTCCTTTTGGCAACGGCGCGCCCGGCCAGTCTACCTTGAAGAGAGGGCTGGCGATGTCGGTCACGCGCAGCTTGTTTTTTTCCAGAATTTTTCTTGCTTCCGCCACTTCGCTGGCATCCAGATCTGCAAGGTTCTTGTTCCACATTCCGCGCAGCTCTATCCAGCTTAGTCCAAAGTCCTTCGACGCTATCTCGCAGGCACGGCCAAAGTCCTGCGCGATCTCATCATTGATGACCGCGAGTCGAAAGGGACAGCTCATGCCCGCGCCTCTGACTCCTTCTCCCACTGCCATTTCCGCGGGGGCAGACAGCAACGCAGGCCTTGCAAGAGCGCCCAGCGCTTTACTGGTGACAGAAGCGGCAGCGGTCGCTGTACCCATTGCGACGAGAAAATCACGACGTGAATAGGACATGGAGAATTACTCCTTATTGAGGCGCTGCTCTGGGACGCAATTCCGGCGAATACTAAAGTTACTTCGGCGGGTTGGGCGCGAAGTATCCCTTGCTGACGTGTATTTTATATTTGCGATCGAAGGAAGTCAGAAATATCGGACGAAATGCGCCATCGGCCTTGAAGTCGGCAGGCTTATAGACCAGGGAATACTGGCTGCGCAGTTCATCCTGAATGCCTTGAAACGCATCCGCCACCTGTTCGATACGCGGTGGGTAGAACACGCGTCCACCCGTAACCAGCGCCATCGCGCTCAGGACGGTATCGCCACGGTCGCGGCTGGGACTGTTATTGGTGCTGATGGCGTAGATGATGGTGTCCGCGCGCTGGCACATCTTCACCGCATCGTCGAGCGTGGCATGGCTCTGATTATCATCTCCATCGGAAAGAAGAATGATCGCTTTGCGAATCGCGCCGGGACCGTAGAGTGGCAGCAGTTCATCGTGACAGGCGGTATAGACGGCGTCATACAGCGCTGTTCCGCCGCCAGGAGCAAGCTTGCGTATGCCTGCACTTAGCAGGTCGCCATTGTTCGTAAATCCCTGGGTAATGTCTGGCGTCACATCGAAACCCATCACGAAAGCCTGATCCAGTTGCGGACGAAGGACTTCCAGCAAAAACTCTACCGCCGCGCTCTGTTCAAAATGAAAGCGCGAACGGATGGAGTTGCTGGAATCGATCAGAAGCCCTACGCGCAGCGGCAGATTGGTCTGCTGGGTGAAACTGTAAACGTCCACTGGAGGCATGCGGTCGTCCAGCAGCGAGAAGTCGCTTTCCTTCAAATCGCGAATGAAGCGGCCATGCTTGTCGGTCACGGTAAAGATAAGATTTACTTCATTCACGACGCTGGTGATCGTATATGCGGGGCCGGTTTGCGAATTGGACTGCACGGCAGTTTGCGGTGTGGTGTCCGGAGGCGCCTGCGTTACCGGCGGAAGCTTTGGTTGCTGGGCCTGCGTAGGTTTGCTATTGGTTCCAGCCTTGCCACCTACAGACGCCGCACTCTGAGCGAACGCGGAACTCTGCGCAGCGACAAAAAGAACGGTCAGCATCCAGCCGACCGCCGTGACTCCAATTGCTCTACCGATCCGGTGTTCCCACGTCCATCCCATCATCGTTTTGATTTTAACAGTGCGGGCACTGTTCCCTTGCTGGCTGTTTGTTGCAACGTCTGCGATCGGAGCCGTTGCAGCGCCTGAACCAGATCGGACGGCAGCGGCGCTTCCAGTTCCAGTGGCTGTTCAGTCTCCGGATGCAACAGTTGCAGCTTGGCCGCATGAAGAAAATTACGCCCCAGCGTGATCGCATCCAGCGCGGCGGCCTCCTTCTGCAGCCGCGTGGCGGGCGCTTCCAGTCGAGGCAAAATATGCAGTGGCGCGCCGTAGAGCGTATCGCCCACTACAGGGTGCCCGATGGAAGAAAGATGCACGCGGATCTGGTGCGTGCGCCCTGTCTCAATCTCGACCTCCAGCAACGTAAAGTGGCCATAGCGCGACTCAAACCGTTCCATCACTTTGTAATGAGAAACGGCAGTGCGGCCACCCGTCCGTCGCGTTGTCATCCGCGTGCGCCGCAGGTGGTCGCGGCTGATCGCTGCATCGAGCGTTCCCTTGTCGAGCTTGACCGCCCCATGCACCAGCGCGATGTATGTCTTATGCACCTTGCGCTGGGCAAACATTTCTCCCAGCTTGCGGTGCGCGCGGTCGTTTTTTGCGACGAGGATAAGTCCACTGGTCTGCTTGTCCAGGCGATGCACAATGCCTGGCCGCAATGGACCGCCGGTGCCCGAGAGCGAGGCCATATGATGCAGCAGCGCATTGACCAGCGTGCCACGATTGCGCGCGTCGTCCGTCGCGCCGGAACCGGCATGGACCATCATCCCCGCAGGCTTGTGGATGACGGCCAGAAATTCGTCCTCGAAAATTATGTCGAGCGGGATCGCCTCCGCCTCAGCGCGCAGCGGAGCTAGCACTGCCTCGCCCACGACCGCAATCACTGCGCCCGGACGCAATTTTGCACTGGGCTTCATCGAGAGGCCGTCCACCCGCACGCGCCTCTGCTCAATCAATTGCTGCACCCGCGCCCGGCTGACCTCCTGCAATTCCTGTGTTAAATACTGATCGAGTCGCTGACCGCCTCTGGCTTCCTCCACCAGAAATTTGCGCTCGGTCTCTTTCGGCGCTGGATCGGAATACTCGTCCATGTCCTCATCGAGAACTTCGTTCAAGTCCTCTTCGACATCTGGATTGGCAAGCGCCTGCCGCTCTTTCTTCAGGCGCTTCGACGGTAAATTTTTTTTCACGGATGCACCGCCGCCGAGGTTCCTTCGATGCCTGCGTCACTGCGCTCCAGCAGTAGCAACCCACCGAAGATCACCATGCCAAAATCAATCGCCTGCGTCAGAGATACAGCGCCATGCAGAAGTAGCAGCCGATTCTCACCGCGATAAAAGTCGAGAAAAAACTGGGCCAGCCCCGCCAGCAGCAGATAGGTCCCGGCCAGTTCGCCTGTCTGACGACGCCGCGGCAGCCACCACAACAGCAGCAGACACAGCGCCAGCTCGACCGCACATAAATAGATCTGCACCGGCTGGAGCCGGACCTCCAGCGGCGTGCCGTTCCACATTGCAGCCCAGCGGCTATGGAAAACGACACCCCACGGCATCGTGGTAGGCCGACCGTAGTCGCAGCCTGCAAAAAAGCAGCCCAACATCAGGATGGCCTGACCCAGCGCCCACCCCGGTGTGGCCGCATCCAGCGCGCGCAGCCACGGCATCCGTTTCAGCGTCATGTACAAAAGCCCCGCACAAGCACCCAGGCCCAACTCCGTCAACACCGAGTCAACCGTGCGCGGAATGGCAATGCTCAGCATCACCAGCGGATAAGAAAGAAAGTCGTGCCAGTGGGAGAAGATCAGCAGCAGACGGGAGCCAAGAATCGCGCTCACAACGGTCGCCAGGCCGAAGTTCCACATGCTGTCCGGCGAAATACCCAGCCGCGCAGCCGTGCGCATTGCCAGCATCAGACCGGCAATCAGCGCAATGGCTGCGAAAACTCCGTAGGTTGGCAGGGTAAGCGGGCCGATTTGAAACAGGCGGGGATACACAAGTTGAAGTAGAACAGAATCGCGCGGAAAACCAAACAGTCATGCCAGGCGGCGACAGTGCCAACTGGAGAAGTTACAGAAAATCGACACAACTGTAACAGAAAGCCGACCCACGGGGCCGTAAAATGATGCGCCGGTGAACCCGTCCTAAGACGGTGGGAACCCGCCGAGGCTCTTTAGGCGTTCCGGACTGGCGGACAGCACACCGAGCCAATATGTTCGAGTCAAGTTCCCTGTTCAATGAATGTAGGTTCAACCAGCGTTGACCACCCTACCTGCTTTGCAGGCCGGTTTCTACATGGATGCTAACCGGCATCCCCGCGCTTGGCAAGGGACAATGATGTGGCGGGTAATTGCATTCGGAATGGGGGGCAAATTGTATTGCGCTTATTCCTCCCGCAAAATCTGCGTTGGATCGACGGAGAGCACACGCCGCGCGGGAATCCACGTTGCCAGTAAATCGCGCGCGTGGCACCTACCGTGCCACGTTTATTTTTCCTAATTTAAGATCAATCGGTGGATCGAAATATCTTTCAACCTCTTTGATTCGCTATAATTCAGGAGCGCGGAGAGATGGCCGAGAGGCTGAAGGCGGCGGTTTGCTAAACCGTTATAGGGCCAAAAGCTCTATCGAGGGTTCGAATCCCTCTCTCTCCGCCAGTTAGTAGTTTCAGGACATTCGATAACATCCAATGAATACAGAAAATCCCTAGTGAATACTGGGGATTTTGTCTTTTAGCGTCCAAGATGGTTTCGATAAAGCCCGCCTTGCGTGCGGGTATATTCGTGGGTATGTTCCATTTAGACTGTGGGTACATTGAAAAAGAGGCTTTCCTGTGAAGCTAACAGACATCAAGATCAAGCGCATAAAGCGGGGTGCGAAACCCCACAAGGTCAGTGATGGTGGAGGACTATTTCTCTGGGTCATGCCCTCTGGTGGGAAAATTTGGCGTTGAACATATAGGTAGGCATGAGGGAAAGGCCAAACTCATGTCTTTTGGCAGCTATCCAGATGTGTCCCTGTCGCTGGCCAGTGAGCGCCACGCTGCGGCGCGCAAGCTGCTGGCCACCGGCACAGACCCTATGGCCGAGCGCAAAGCCGAAAAGGCAGCGGCATGCTTTTTTGCGTCGCCCGCCTGCCAAGCGTGAGCAGCCGAATCTCCATCGCAATTCTACCGAAAATACCCTTCCGAAAAGGTTGCCTTTTCTACCGCTTTTCATATTCATATTTCTGCAATCTCATACATTTTTGCAGGCAACCTTTCCGCGCATGGTGTAACGCATTGATCTACAAAGGATTGTATCTGGCAATAGGATTGCATGTTGAGCGCCGTTGCATTCATTTTTTCAGTGGGTAACTGGACGACTTCTCGAACACGCCCAGCAACCACGCTACCAAAGATCACGAATCATCACAGGGGGGGGAACGCAATGCAATTCTGCTCTAAAGATGAAAAGGTGAAGCGCGGCGGGTCTATTTCACACATATTTGGAGGCCCCATGAGAATTCAGCCCAAAATCCTTGCCGTCTGCCTGCTTCTTGCGGGAATTTTCCTCGCGCCGAATCGCGCGCAGGCGCAGTCTGTCAATGCGGCCGTCCACGGCGCGGTCACGGATCCCACTGGCGCGGTCGTGCCTGGCGCGACGGTGACGGCGCTGAATACCAGTACCGGCGTTTCAACCGTCTCTAAGACCGACGGAACCGGCTATTACATTTTCCCGGCCCTGCTGATCGGTGGCCCTTACACCATCACAGTCAGCCACGCTGGATTTCAGGACTTCCAATCTACCGGGCTGATGTTGAACGTGAACGCGAACCGCGAAGTGGACGCCAAGCTCAAGGTGGGTGCCGCATCCCAGACGGTGAAGGTAAAGGCGGCTGCGGTCCAGGTGGAAACCTCCGACACGCAGTTGAAGACGGTGGTTGGAGAGAAGGAAATCGAAGATCTCCCCTTGTTGAGTCGGAATGCCGACGAGCTTGAAAAAACAGCACCAGGCGTCGTCGAGTCTTCAGACCGTTTTGGGACTTTCTCCGCCAACGGGTCCCAGACCTCAGAGACCAGCTTTCTTCTGGATGGCACCGACATCAACGACGCTCCGTTGCAGACCGCCGGTGTCGTGCCCAATCCAGACGCTCTCGCCGAGTTCAACGTCATTACCAGCACGCTGAATCCGGAGTTCAGCCGTAATTCCGGCGCCATCATCAACGAGATACTCAAGAGCGGAACCAATCAGATCCACGGAAGCGGCTTCGAGTTTTATCGCGACACCTTTCTGAACAATGGCAACTATTTCTCGATCATCCGCCCGCAGTATCATCAAAATGAATACGGTGGTACGCTTGGCGGCCCCATCTACAAGAACCACGCCTTCTTCTTCCTCGCATATCAAGGCTTGCGCAATAGGACCGGCGTGACCAATCTCACTCCCGTCCCGGCCGCTGGCCAGTTGAACAGCGGAAACTTCACGAATGACACCAACCAGGCAAGTTCGTCGCTAAATTCTGCTGGACTTTCATCGAACCCAATTCCGTTCAATATGCAGGGAACGAACGGGCCATGCGTGGCTGACCCCACGGCAACGAATCCGGAAACATGGGCGGACTGCTTCCCGGTAACCAACGGGCAGGTCGTCGTTTCGCCCTCTAACTACAACTCCATAGCCAATAATCTTGCTAAAGCCTACGTCCCCGCGCCCAATCAAGTGCGCGGCGGGAAGTCCTTCTATAACTTCAACGCGGGGAATACGCAGGCTCTCGATCAGGGCATCATTCGGCTGGACGATGAGCTGACGAAGAACGACGCTTTGTGGTTTTCCACTATTTTCCAGTCCGCGCCAACCACGGAAACGCTCCCGTTCATTGGATCGACCCTTCCCGGATTTGGCGAAATCGATGCGCGTCACATTAAGATTTTCAATGCCTCCTACACGCATACGTTCAATCCCTCCATGCTGAATGAGCTGCGTGTCGGGTATTACCGGTTCAACTTTGCCGCTGTGGAGCCGCAGAAAATCGTCCAGCCTTCCTCTCTGGGCTTTACCGGCATCACTCCGCAAAGCCCCTCCGCAGGCGCGCCCTACATGGGCCTTACCGGTTTCTTTGCTCTGGGCTTCAGTCAAGACGGGCCGCAACCGCGCAAAGACTCCAACTACGATTACACGGACAATTTCAGTAAGATTGCGGGCAATCATAACTTAAAATTCGGCGCGCATGTTGAAAAGTTCTATGTCGGCAACCCTTTTTATTACGACAACAATGGCGCTTTCGGCTACTCGGGAACGGGCGTATTCAGTTCGGGCGATCCGCTGATCGATTTCATGACCGGCATTCCCGACTCCTATTCCCAGAACTCCGGTGGACTTATCAGCGCCCTTGCCTGGGAGGATTACCTCTACGCGCAGGACAACTGGAAGGTCAACGACACACTCACCCTGAACTACGGAATGGGATACGACCTGGAGACCCCATTTGCCAATTATCAGTACGGCGGCATTGGAATCTTCTGCTGGGCGCCCACAGGCCAATCGAAGGTATTTCCCACCGCGCCTCCGGGACTGCTGTACCCCGGCGACCCGGGTTGCAACAAGAATGGCGGCGACACTATAAAATATAAGAATTTTGCCCCGCGCTTCGGCTTTGCATGGTCTCCGGACTCTGGCCTGGGCAGTCTGACCGGGGGACAAGGGCAACATCTGTTCGCGCTGCGTGGCGGCTTCGGCATCTACTACAACCGCGACCAGGAAGAAGGCTCCCTCCAGAACCTGTCCGATGCGCCCTTCGGCCTGGGCACGTCCGGCGCGACGGACGTGGGCGGTAGCCCTGCCTTCGCCAACCCGTTCCAGGATGTCGCCAACCGTCCCGGCCTGTCCGAGCCGAACAAGTTCCCCTTTGTTCCACCCGCGCAATCCAGCTATTCGAGCATCAATTTCAACAATTATGAACCGATGGACATCAACTCGATCTCGCCGACATATGCGGTGCCTTACACTGCAAACTACAACTTGAACGTGCAACGGTCGCTGCCCAGCAACATGGTGTTGATGCTGGGTTACGTTGGCTCTCTTGGCATGAAACTGATCCGCGCGTATGAGGCGGATCAAATGACCGCTGCAGGACATGCAGCTTGTGTGGCGAATCCCACTTGCTATGCTGTCAGGGCCTTCACGTCCGCAGTGTTTCCCCAGTACTTCACCCAGCCAGGCGTCAATTCCGCCGGAAACCCGTATTACTATTCCGTAGGCAGACAACATACGGATGGGCACTCCAATTACAACTCCTTCCAGGCGCAGTTGACCAAGGAGACCTCACACGGATTGTATTTCACGCTGGCCTATACGTATTCCCACGGTCTGGATAACGCATCGGGATATGAAAGCTCCTACGGCGGCGGCGGACCAGGCGGCGCGGGTACAAACTGGGTCCCTGGCTTTCAGTACCTCAGCTATGGAGATTCCGACTATGATGCTCGTCATCGCTTCGTGGCCCTCTATAACTATGAGATACCCATCCTGCACAACATGAACGACAACTTCATCGTCCGCGAGGCGCTGGGCGGATGGCATGTGACCGGAACAACCACCCTGCAAACTGGCTTTCCTGTGGGCGTCTTCCAGGGAGGGAACAACCGGTCTTTGTGGTGCAACGGCTCCTTCGTTGCGTATTACGGGTGTAACGATGTGCCGGAGACCTCCACATACAATATCCCTTCACTAAATCCACGGGCCAGCGGAAATTACTGGTTCAGTTCCGCCCCATTCTCGACAGAACCGTTGGGGACCTTCGGCAACGTGAAACGCAACTTCTTCCACGGGCCGGGATTTGAATACACCAACCTGGAACTGTACAAGAACTTCCCGCTCGGGCCGCAGGGCACGCCCCGCTACATCGAGCTTCGCTTGGAAACCTACAATACCTTCAACCATGCGAACTTCGCCAACCCCGACGGCAACTTCAGTGACGGCTCTCAGTTCGGTCAGATCACAAACGTGATCCAACCGGGTACAGGCGATCCTCAACCGGGTCGCGCGGTACAACTCGGCGCAAAGGTTTACTTCTAGCGCATTTTCTGGCCAAGGTGTTAACGAAACTTTGGGCGCACTACTCTAGCCCCGACCCGTTAACACCTTGACAGAAAATGCTCTGAAAAGAACTGTGACAGTTCTTCGCAACTCGGTTCGATCCTCATCACAGTGAATACTCCGACCAGTATTCTCGGCTCCTTCCTGGGCGGTGACGCCTGCACGATGTCGTGCGTGGTAGAGCTTTCCATCTCGATCAACGGGTAAGACGGTTGACGGAACCGGAGATCCCGGACAACCGGCAACAACTCCGGATGGATGTGCGAAGCATATCCTGCATGGAAAGGACCGATCTTGTGTTTTGCCCTCTGGATGGCCAACTGGGAAGCCCGATTCGATTCCTCGAACATCTTCATGATTCTCTATATAAATAACTCTCCCGCCTCGGTCAATTCCACCCCATCGGCGAAACGGACGAAAAGTTGGACGCCCAGCACCTCCTCCAGATGCTTGATCTTCCGCGTAACCGAGGATTGATCGATATGCAATTTCTTCGCGGCCAGAGCAATGTTGCCCTCTTGCGCCACCACAAGAGCACAGATCAACTCCTGCATCGTGAACGGAGGAAACACTCTGCACCCTCCTCAACCACCAGCTCTGGGCAGTGCGTCTATCGACAGCAAACATCAGAAACAATTCCTCAATGCACACATTCCTGATTCGAGGCGCAGCAGAGGCGTTCTTCACTTGGAC
This sequence comes from Acidobacteriota bacterium, assembly GCA_021790655.1. Taxonomy (GTDB): domain Bacteria; phylum Acidobacteriota; class Terriglobia; order Terriglobales; family Acidobacteriaceae; genus JAKAAZ01. Next base: position 16,115 of record JAJYGR010000004.1, read on the forward strand.
TGACACTTGTAACTATTTCTTCATGAAGCAGTAAGATTGACCTCTGGCATGCCTTTTATTCTCGATTCGGAACTGTTGTATGCAAGAATGCAAGCCCCAAGTAGTCCAGCATCCGATCCCAACGCTGCAGGTTGAATGATGGTTGCATGGTTTGTTGCACGATCCAGAACTGTATTCCCTGGCTCCGTAAGGCGGTACACGTAGCTTCGATCACGAATGAAGGCAAGCATCTTTGGGGCAAAGATGTCCCATGCGTTTGCAAGACCGCCTCCAATGACATATAGGGGTAGGTTCAATGTGTTCACCAGGTTCGCGATACCAATTCCGAGCGCTTCCGCCGCACAGTCAAAAACACTCAATGCCTGCTCATCTCCTGCTCGGGCCAGCAGGGCAATATCGTGAGCAGTAATATTTGGATTTCTTCTGATCAATGCACCAAGCCCTGTGGTAGCTGCACTTGCTGCTTTTCGTGCGAGCCTCACCAGGGCCGTAGCAGAAGCATACATTTCCAGACATCCCTTGTTTCCACATCCGCACTCGGGTCCGTCTGGCCATATCGTTAGATGGCCCGCTTCACCGGCCATTCCAGTCGTGCCATGCCAGATCGTGCCATGAAGGATGATGCCATTCCCAATCCCGGTACCGAGAGTCAACATGCAGAGCGAATCCGTTCCCATGGCGCGGCCGCTGCCCAGCATGCATTCAGCAAGTGCAGCCAAATTGGCATCGCTCTCCACGGCCACCTGATGTTCGAGCTTGTTTTCCAGTTCCGCTCGCAGAGCAAAGCCATCCCAGCCAGGAAGGTTAGGCGGCTTATGCAGCTTTCCTACGGGCAATTCGAGCGGACCGGGAGTGCCCACCCCGATACCGACCAATTGGCGAGATCGAGAATGGGTTTTTATAAGTTTTTTGACATTTTCGCAAAGGTCATTTACGACTGCATCTCGCCCCGCAGCCAGTCGAGTGGGAAGAGAGATTGTTTCAAGAAGGCCGTCGTCGCACGTGTATGCAGCTATACGTAAATTCGTACCGCCCAAATCAACGCCAATCGTATACGGCCAAATTCTATCTGGGTTGTCCGGAGCACGGGTCATGCTTCTATCCGATATCGTGTGTCTCATATTCTTTGCAAGAAAACGATGGAACGTATGCATCTCCCTGATTTCGGCTATATAGGTTTCCCTGGATAATTCACCCGGACGGCGAGAATCTCGTAAGGATGAATCGGAATGGTGACATGGTTCCCGTTGAGGTTCAAAGGCGAGCCTTCAGGTTTCTCCATCAGGTTTGTTTCAGTTGCTCCTGTGGCCTCTACCGGAATTTTGACCGTCACATTGCCTTCCTTGCCGGCCCACTCGTACATGTGGAAGATTAGAGCGTTGCTGTCCTCGGCTTTTTTGATCGCGGTCAGCACGACGTTTTCTGGCATGACGGAAACAAATGAATGCTCCTGCGGCATAGCTCCGGTATGCGCTTCTACCTGCATGGCTGTCAGTTTGTAATTGAATTCGTATCCGCGCCTCACCGTCAGCGCTTGCTTCCAATCGCCAGCATGCGGATAGAGCGCGTAGCTGAAATGATGATGCCCTCGGTCGGCGTTCGGGTCTGGATACACGGGAGAGCGCAGCAACGTCAGACGCAGCAGATTGCCAACTCCATCGTAGCCATACTTCGACTCGTTAATCAGACTGAAGCCGTGCTGGGTATCTCCAAGATCGGCCCATCGCAACGCAGGAACCTCAAAGCGGGTCTGCTCCCAACTGTTATTGCGTGTGGTCGGACGCTGAATGGTCCCGAACGGAATCTCATATGTGGCGAAGGGGCCGGATGCGGACAGCGCGAAGGCGGCTTTGAGCAGCACATGCGTCTCATGCCAGTCGATGTCATTGACTACATCGACCTCATCTGCTCCCGCATACAGCACGATGTCCTGCACAAACTTGGAATGCTGCCAGGTGCGCGTGACGCGAACCACGCCGCGCATGGGGCCTTTCTCGATGACCTGCACGGAGTCTGCCATGGTCAGATTTGTAGGCGTCTGGTCCAGCGTTCCCGGATCGATATTCCATGCGTCGAACTTCTTTGGCTTGTCCTTAAACGCCTGCAGTTCATTGCCGCACGCGCCTGCGGCAAGCGTCTCAAAGTGTGCTTTCTTATCGTAGAGACTCGTAATGCATCCGGTCTTCGGATCGACTGCCACGCGCAGGTCCGCATTCTCCAGCGTTGTTCCGGTTACATGCAGGTCGCTAGCAAACGCGCGCTTTACCGGAACGGCATGCAGCACTTCGTATCCTACCGACGGCACATCTTTTGCATCCACCGCCAAATGGAACGTGTTCGTCTTTGGGTCATTCGACAGCACCTCCGATGGTAACACTCGGCCACGAGAGTCCAGCACCGAGATGTGCTTGGTTGCTGACGGCATTTGCACATCCACCGTCACGATTCCCGATCGATCCCACCCCAGCGGATTGAAGACAAAGATGGGGACTGCGCGCGCAACCCGCGTATCGGCCTGTGCTGCAATTGTCTTTAAGGCCTTGCTGGAAATCTCCTGGGTGGCCCAGCGCACCTGGTCGTAATCTCGCTGCGCATCCTTATAGATCACGCCGATGCCGGAGCCAGCCGCGAGATCGTGGAACTGATTGAACGTGATCTTTTTCCAGACGTCCGTCAGCTCTTCGCCTGGATAAGCATTCCCATCGAGCCACGCCAGAGACGCATACTTCTCTGCATTCAGCGCCCACTCCGAACTCTCCCGCATATTGCGCTTATGGTTGGCTTGCGTGGTGAAGACGCCGCGATGAAACTCGAGATAGAGTTCATCCTTCCATGTGGGAATGGCAACCTCGCCCGCTGGCGGTGCTGGCGGTTCGTGATATCCATCGGCGATGGTGCGATAGTTCCACTGCGGCGAATCTGGCGCCACCTCCTTCTCCACGGTGGAGAAGTATGCTGCCGCCGTGCCGAACTGCATCTTCGGGACGATTTTGTCCGGCTCCATCCAGTGCAGCCCTTCATCCAGCATGACACGCGTCGGGCCGCCGCCGTGATCGCCCACGCCGTAGAGGTCCATCATCTCCGTCATGCCTGGCGAATAGATGCGCGCCTGCTTCAAATCCGCGGACAGCCGCACTGGATTCAGGCTTCTGTTCGCATATCCACGCGGGAAATATGTCAACACCTTGCTGCCATCCGGCGACTCCCACCAGAACAGCTTGAATGGCAACTGGTTGGTGTCGTTCCACGACATTTTTTGCGTCACAAAATAATCGATGCCCGACTTCTTATAAATCTGCGGCAGTTGCCAGTTGTAGCCGAATGAATCCGGGTTCCAGCCGATCCGCACATCCACGCCGTAATGCTTCTCATACCAGCGCTTGCCAATCAGGATAGACCGTGCGGTGGATTCGCCGTCTGGCATGTTCAGGTCCGGTTCCACCCACATGCCGCCGACCACTTCCCAGCGGCCTTCCTGGATTCGCTTCTTGATTTCGTCGTTCATCTGCGGATACTTCTCCGCTATCCATGCGTTGTACTGGGCCGCTGACTGGGTATAGGTGTAGGTGGGATACTCATCCATCAGTTGCAGCGCGGTCGAAAATGTGCGTCTCACCACATCCACGGTTTCCGTTCGTGGCCAAAGCCAGGCCGCATCGATGTGGGAGTTTCCGGTTTCATGAAAGGTCGCCTGCCGCAACACCGGCTTCAACACTTCCAGCGTAGACTGAGCAGCCTTGAGCGAATCGTCGAACTCCTGCTGGTTCCCCGAATCTAAAGCGGCTACGTCTACTTTTTCTATGGCCTGATCGAGCTTCGCTTCATCTTCCGCAACATGCTTCGATAAGCTGGGAATCAAGAAAGCCGCCGATAGAAATTCCGCGCGCGCGTCCGTCGGGCTGGGACGACTAGGGACGGAGTCGATTTGCATGGAAGCGCCAGCGAAGCGCTTCTGGTCCACCGATGCCAGTAGTTTTACTGCAATTAACACCTTGTCGCCTGGCGTCGCTTTGTCAAACAACACAATGGGCTCCAGGTTGTCGCCCATCGCAACCCGTCTGCCATTGAAGTAAATGATTTGTGGCGTTCGTCCGGTCTGACAATAGAACCAGATTTTCGTGCCCGTCAGATCGTATCCATGCAATGATTTTGGAACTGTGACCCACTGCCGAAACCACATCCCATCTTTGGAATAGTCGCCACCCAGCTTCGCTACCAGCCAGCCGGAGTCGTCCAGATCGGGAGATTCTCCATGAGGCAGGTCGGCTGTATGGTATCGCCATACTCCCTGAGGCAATGCATCCAGTTCACTCAGCCGATGGACCACCTGCTGCACTGACGCGGGCAGAGATTGTATGGTCTCTTTGGTTTGCTGCGGCGACTGCGCCCAGACCGTTCCGCCAAGACAAACTATCGCTGCATACAGAGAAAGTTGTTTTTTCATAAACTTTTTTGCCAATTAGAAACTGGTCTCCAAATTACTTAATACATTTATATAAAGCATTGCATAATGTCAATCTTTACAGAGAATAATAATGTTCTATGGTTTAAGAGATACAACGGTAAGGCTCAAGTATTGACACTGCCTATTTTCTGTCAGTAATATTGCTTCGTTGTTAGGAGAGATCGGTCTCT
>JAJYGR010000063.1 GCA_021790655.1 Acidobacteriota bacterium
AAATCGGCAAAGTCCGATCCAGATGGTTCCAGCCCTGCAACAGGCTTGCCGCCGGGCTGGCGCGTTGCAAAGCCCGTAAAGTAGAAGCTCCCAGTCACATTCGTGCCGCCTTCCACATCGAGATGGATGCGCCGGTAATCGCCCCCAAAACGGACGTTGTGCTTTTTCCCTGTCCAGGATGCTGTGTCGAGAAAAGCGATTGTTTGATTCAGTGTGGATTTGGGAATTTGCTCGCTCAGTCCCTGGAACGAGGAAAACACAATGCTGGGAACACCATAGTTAAAGGGATCGGAGCCTAAACCCTGGATACCCACCTGCGAAGCTACGTTTGTCCTGCCGGTAAAAAAGTTACTGACCTGCGCATTGGTCCGATTGAAGTTTACATTGGCATTGTTCGTCCAGCGGCGATACCCAATCACATATCCCAGATTCAGAGAATATTGATAGGTTTGATTGGATCCGCCCAGTTGAGGAAATACATTTAATAGGTCAGAAGCAGCATGATTGAAGTTGAAGTTCGCATTCACATTTTGTGTCAAGCCATGATTGGTATTCCCCATCAGCCCCTGCAAAAATTGCGGCAACGCAGCGCCGCCTCCGCCGGAACCGAAGTTATGTACGAGTCGCCCGCCAATGCGCGTCTGGTTCGTCTGGGCCGTAGTCAGATATTGAAAATTCTGCACCCCCGGCTGGTTGGGTAACGGAATGTATTGAAGCAGCGCCTTTGCTTGTGGACTGATGTTTCCTGCGGGAATGCTGTTCCCAGGAAATTGTTGCCCGGTCGTCGGATCATAGATCGGCACAACCGTTGTTCCCGTGCCAGTATATTTAGAAAAGTTTCCACTCCGCTCTGCTGCCGTAGGAACAATTGCGTACTGGTTGAACGGGGTAGAGTTACGCGTGATGAACGCTCCTACAAATAGAAAGTTGCTGGTCAGGGGTTTTAGCAGATGCGGCACTTGCGGTGGCCCAATGAACACTACACCTGCAGTGTTGTCGTTGTATGGCGGCTGAACGATGGGTGCGCCCGTTACCGAAAACGGAATCGCATCGAGCGCCGAGTTCTCTCCGCGATAGAAGATGGTCCCATGAGGCTGCGTCGGATTGAAGTGGCGAAAAAACCCTGCCCCTGGACCGCCCCGGCCCGGACCTCCGCGACCACGTCCACCACCGCGCTGCCCGGGGGACTGAGACAAAGCATTCTGCGCCCGCAGATCTTCCAATCTCTGCTGCAACTGAGACTGATCGATGTTGGCAAAGGGATTCACCGTTCCCGTCTGCCCCTGGATGGCGACAGATTCGGTAGAAATATCGGAGCTCTGCGCCGCGTCTGCGAGACCTACCCCACTTTGCATGTTTCCGATTCCTGCGGATTCAGCACCCGCACCTGCACCAGCGAGTGCCCCAAGGGCACGCATTGCCGCTGCATTTGGAAGGCCGCCGGATATTCCCGATCCTGGGTGTATCGCTCGTGAAGCCAGCGTCATTGTATAGTTCAGCGTTTGCTCATGGCTGCTCGCATTCAGTAAGGCTTCTTTGGTTTGCGTTGCAAACGCGGCAAACTCGACCCGCACCACATAACGTCCGTACTTCGGAATGCGCATGGCATAGACGCCGCGAATATCTGTCACGGTGATGTATCGTTTCCCGGTCAGGGTGTTCGTCGCAGTGACGGTGACTCCCGGCAATGGGGTATGGCCAGCCGTGACGATGCCGCGAACAGTCCCGCCCATTGCGGCGGCTGTTGTCGAGGCACTCGTTGGCGGCAGCGTAGTAGCCTGCTGCGCTCGCGCCGTGGTTGCCCGCAGGATCCAAAAGCCGAGAAGCGCCAGAAGAGATACGACTGACAATTTGCTGACCATTTGCTCTGCGGCATACCTCATGAGAAATTTTCCGTTGCGCTTCTTTGTAGGGGCCAACGCTTGCTTTTATCGCCGCTCCGCCAACCCTGGGCCTCTACCACGGCGATGGCTCAGGTCGATCACGGTCAGCACGGTTGGAACAAACACTCCATTCTTCACGCTGCCTTTACCTCTAACAGGATCGCCAACATGAATGTCCATCAGCGTGATGCTTTGGCCATCTTTCTGAAATGAAGTTGTCTCATCTGCCTCAATCACTTGCGTATGGTGATCGAAGCGGTCCACGGTGATTTTTGTTTCATCAATTTTCAACACTCTTCCGGCAATCCAGGTTTTGCCTAACTCCGCGCGCATCTTCTGTACGGTCGCCGCATCGACGTCGGCGACAAAAATGGCCCGCAGCAGATGAGACTTTTCATCCAGAGAGCCTGCGCCGATCAGCATGTCGCCAGCATGGATGTCGCTCATCTTCAAGGGCTGACGATTTTTGTAAATGTGCGTGTTATCGCTGGTGTGAATGGTGTATGTTTGACCCGCTTCTGTCTGAATCGTTGCATCGCTGCCATGGACCGACTGCACAGTTCCTCGAACATTAGGCAGATCCGGAAAGGACGGTACATCGTCTCCTGGCATCTGTAGGGCAAACAGGGGCCAATTCAGCAATGTCATCCCGATGATCCAGGAAGATATTGTCCATCGCCAAGCTGGGTTTTCTTGTTTTGATGCCATGCTGAAGGCCTGTCTGCAGAGTAAAATCTTCACTCCTTCGTAAAAGTAGACGCAAGAACAAGAGGTTAAGACGCAGACAAAGGCGCGTGTTTTGATGATGAAAATGGACAGATTGAAAACGATTGTCCTGGAGGCCCAATTTTTGAGAGCGAAAATTCAAGAAGTTGCGATACACTGCGCCCGATGCACTATTTACCGAATTCAGACCACGTAGAATCTCATTTCGAGTCCACCGAGTTGGTACGAGACGTCGTAATAGGCATGTCCGACGGCCTTACGGTGCCCTTCGCCCTTGCCGCTGGACTGTCTGGCGCAGTCGGCTCCACGCATATTGTGGTGCTGGCTGGTCTCGCTGAAATTGCTGCTGGATCCATCGCAATGGGCCTGGGCGGCTACCTGGCCGCTCGCGGCGATGTGGAGCATTACGCCAGTGAGCGCAAGCGGGAAGAAAAAGAAATTGTTGAGCGAACGCGCGACGAAGAAGAGGAAATCTATGCGATTTTTGAAGAATACGGCGTCACTCGCGATGAGAGTGACTCTGTTTTGACTGCGCTCAAACGCAATCCTCAGGCATGGGTAGACTTCATGATGCGGTTTGAACTCGGCCTTGAAAAGCCTGCCAGCTTCCGCGCCCGTCAGAGTGCGTCCATCATCGCGTTTTCTTACATTGCCGGTGGATTCATTCCGCTCCTTCCCTACATGCTGATGCAGCAGGAGGCGTCCGCCCTGCACGCCTCCGTAGCGATAACACTGGCTGCGCTTTTTATTTTTGGAGCGATCAAAGGCCGTCTCACCGGTGGAGGGACCTGGAAGTCTGCGCTCCAGACGGTACTCATTGGGGGACTTGCTGCAGGCACAGCGTATACACTCGCGCGACTGCTCAGCGTGCATCCTAGCTTCTAATACGTTTTCTGGAGCGTCCTGTGGCAGGTATCGAAGTTTTACCCATTAAAGCAGAGAAAATCTCGCTGATCCACCGCTTTCAAGCGGTCCGCGCCTCTACCACCGGTCTAACTACCCGGCTGACGGCAGAAGACCAGATGGTGCAGTCCTGTCCGGAAGCCAGCCCGGTGAAATGGCATCTGGCGCATACCACATGGTTTTTTGAGACGTTTGTTCTGACGAAATATCTCGCAGGTTATCAGGCTTACAATCCCGATTTTTCCTGGCTCTTCAACAGCTACTACAAGTTGCTTGGCGATCATCCGGAAAAGCGCCTGCGTGCATCCTTCTCTCGACCGTCGCTGGATCAAGTGCTTGCGTACCGTCTCTATGTTGAAGAAGCCGTTGAACGATTGCTGGAGACTGGGGCATCGACGGAGGTGTGCGCAAGCATCGAATTGGGAATGCATCACGAGCAGCAACATCAGGAGTTGATCGCCACCGATATCAAACACGCTTTCTGGTCGAATCCCTTGCAGCCTGCCTATCTGGAGCGGCCTCTGCCATCGCAGCCAGCGAGTACCGCGTCGCGCCAGTGGTTTTCCTGCGAAGGCGGTCTCATTGAGATTGGCCACTCTGGCGAAGGTTTCGCCTTCGACAATGAGCTGTCGCGCCATCCCGTTTTTCTTGCGCCGTTTCGTGTCGCTGCGCATCTAGTGACCTGCGCGGAGTATCTGTCGTTCATGCGAGACCAAGGGTATCAGCGTCCCGAGTTGTGGCTCTCCGATGGCTGGGACACTGTCCATGCACAGGAATGGCACGCCCCGCTCTACTGGCAGCCAGTCCAGCACAGGAGTTGGAACGTATTCACGCTCCATGGTCTACTTCCTCTGGATGACTTGTTGGCGACGCCTGTTTGTCATTTGAGCTACTACGAAGCAGACGCATACGCGCGTTGGGCCGGTGCAAGGCTTCCGACCGAGTTTGAATGGGAGCATGTTGCTGCCGGGATCCCAGTCACTG
>JAJYGR010000256.1 GCA_021790655.1 Acidobacteriota bacterium
AAAAAGAGTGCTCAATAAAAGTTTGTCCGCAATCGGGTCCAGATAGGAACCCAACTCGGTACGCTGGCGAAAGATGCGCGCCAGTGTGCCATCCAGCCCATCGCTTACGCCAGCAACCACCATCAATACAAAGGCGCGGTGATAATGGGAATCCAGAATTGCCAGAACGATAAATGGGATGATCGACAGCCGAAGCAGCGTGAGTTGGTTGGGTAATGCGCGTAATTGACGAAACACAAGAATCGATCGCCCCGATTTATCGTACCGTAAGCGCCAGAGTTGTGTGTGGACCGCGTGCAGCGGTTGCCCAGGTTTTCCGCAGCAATACCGGCTAGGAAACGGTCTTGCAGTCAAGCCGCAATCGTTCGATGTCTCCATCTAAGAAGTACCGCATGGCCAGTAGCAGCAGGATTCCCACCAGCATGTAAGCGGTCGAAGACAGCGCAATCGCGTTCCCCAGCGATACGTACAGTGCAAGAAATCCGATCAGGACAGGCGCAATGCCGCCGCCCAGCAGCCAGCCGACACAGTTCATCAACCCGCTCACCGTCCCTCTGCTTTCCACCGCAACCACGTCGAATGCAGCGGCAAAGATGTTCGAATCATAGACGCCTTTGAAAAATCCCCAGCAGATCAATGCAAGGTTCACCACCATCAGAGATCCGCTGAGGCCGCAGAGCACGACAAAGGGCACACTGGCAAGCACCCCAGCACACTGGACCCATAAGCGTCCGCAGCGGTCTTGCCTGGCGAATATGTCCGCTAGATATCCGCCGCAAAGCGACCCCACCATGCTGGCGACCTGTGGGTAAACTGCCGCGTCGAAGGCCGCCATCTCCAGACTGAGATGGAACCGGGAATACAGATATGTCGGCATCCAGGCCAGAAGCACAAGCGCCACGAAATTGGCGCATGCGAACGTGGCCATCAACACCAACAGCGATTTGATCTTCAGAATGGAGCCTATGGAATGAACAGAAAGAGGCCGCGATGGCAGACGCGTAAAGTCGTCGGCGCTGCCACGAACCGGCTCCCGGAGCAGACGAACCAATCCCAGCCCCAGCAGACAACCGAGTACTCCGAACACAAAGAGAGCGGACTTCCAGCCCAATATCCGCCGCCCACTGTCCCCGCGTACACGCTGGTCTGCAAAATTCCCATGGCCCGTGAATGGGTGCGCTTGCCGTGATAGTCGCTGACCATGGACAGCGCGGCAGGGTAATAGATGGTTTCGCCGATCCCCTACAATGCGCGAAAAATCAAAATCTGGAAGAAATTGCACGACAGCGCCGACAGTAGGCAGAGGACGCTCTCCACATCCTGCCGCTGGGTGAACTCCACGTACTGCATCCGCGACCAGCCCAGCGTCAGCGCAAATCCGTACAGACGCTTGCCATCCCAGTTTCCGAAATGGCCCCAGTCCATCTGTGCCTGCTCGCCCGGCGCGGTCTCGAAACGCACAAACGCTCGCTCCCGGCCTTCGCTGCGCCACGGACGCACCACCTTCTTCACCTGCGTCAGGCAGCCATCGTAGCTCCTGGCAACGTACGCCAGATGCATCAGTCATTGCATCATGTCGTTGCCGAGGCGGCCTGGATTGTAGATGACACGGGATTCCCAAGAAGGGTACTCATTCGGTTGGAGTCGCCCGTCAGTACTGCGGACTGTTGGGCAAGCAGGAGAACTGTCGGGTGGCGGTGAGTGTATCGCTGGCCACCGAAGGAGCCAGTATGCCCGCCGCGGCGGGCTGCCGGTCGCTACATGAGAAAAGCTTTCCGAGCAGTGATCGATAAGTTCCCAAGTTTTCCTGAGCCAAATTTTGACCGGCCCAAGTGAAACTGCGTCTTGAACAGCCTGCGGAGGAGCTGATCGGGGGCCAGAAGCGGCCTCCAGCGGCCGTTGCAGCCTGTTTGCAGGGCGGATGCGCTGCATAAACTCCTGCCGACGATCCCAATCCCCCTCGCCGCAGCCCCTTCCAAACCTTATCGACGGATACGGTCTGCACTACATCGCATTTTCAAATCTCACCATTGAGCCAAAAGAGCTTGCCTCCCTCAGACAGGGCAAAATAGCACGAACCTGTCAGTTCGTGACGAACTTGGGCTGGCCGCGTCAATGATGCGTTCTCAGACGGAGGCCAATTTTGCGCGTATTTTGCCATGAACGTACACTGATTACAAAAGACTTATTCGCGCCAAGTTCATAACAGGCTCTGAGGGTTGGCAAAAGTGTCCCAAGCACCGTTGGTTGATTTCTTAATCCTTTTGCTACAATCGACTACGGAACCGTGACAGTGCGAGTCTTCGGTTGCTTGCGACAGACGAATGGGTACGATGGAGCGCATATTGTCCATCTACTGTCCGTTAGAGTTGGAATTTGGTTGTAACCAGTAAAATTCTGGAAGCAGTCGAAAATATGGGAAATCAGGCTACCCAGTAGATTTAGTATTTTACGGCAACTGATTGAAAACAAAGCAGGCGCGTAGCTCAGTTGGTTAGAGCGCTACCTTGACACGGTAGAGGTCAGGAGTTCGAGTCTCCTCGTGCCTACCATATTCTTCAACGACATACGTCCGAGCGTCGAAAAACGCGATACGTTTTCGATACGTTGGTTCTCATGCCGCACCTTCTGTGGCAGTTTTCTCAGTATTTCGTGAGCGATCCAGCAGCACATCCACCACTCTGCTCTGGGCCTGCCGTTTGGCTGGCGTCAGCGCACGGGTGTAGATGTTCATGGTTGTGGTGATGTTGGCGTGGCGCATCAGTTCCTGCACCACCTTCACATCCTCGCCGTTGGCTTTCAGCAGCGTTGAATACGTGTGCCGGAAGGTGTGAAAACCGATCCACTTCGTGATCCCAGCCCGTTTTGCCGCCGGTTGCAGAAAGCGGTCCAGCAGCGTGTCGGCCCAGGGCGGCATCCTGCCGTTGGTTTTCTCGCTGGCGAAAACCCAGTCTTCTGGCTGCGCGTAACAGGTGACGGTCCGCCAATCGGCCAATTCGTCTGCCGTGAATTGGTCGATTGGCACGGGACGGCGTGAAGTCTCTGTCTTGCACTTCCCCACCACCCCATCCACCACGGAACGGATGACATCCATCTGAAGCAATTTCCAGTCGATGTCCTTCCACTTCAGCCCCAGTACCTCACTGATGCGCAATCCGGTCGTCGCAGCGACAATCCCGATTACCCTCATCTTGTGCGGCAGCTCCAGCATCAGCGCCCGGAACTCCGCTGCTTCCAGCGGCTCCGTGATACGCTCCCGCTTGGCGCTCTGGCGGACAGCAAGAACCGGGTTCTCCTCGCTGGTCAACCAGCCGTAGCGAATTCCGTGTTGGTAAACGTCGCTCATGACGTACTTGAATTTTGACTTGGTGGCGTTTGCCAGTTCTATGCCACCCAGCCAGCGTTCGACTGCCACTGCCGTAATCTCACGAAGGCGATATTCTCCCCATCGCGGCACGATATGCGTTCGCAAGCAGATTTCATACACCTGCTTGGTTTGATACCCCTTCCGTTCGGATTCTTTCTCCAGATCCAATTCGATCATCCGGTAATGTTGCACCAGTTGCTCGAATGTCTCCGGCATGCCCTCTGGGCGAGAGGTATGGTGATTGACGTCGAGGCGCAGTGTTGAAACAGCCTTCCATACCGCTGTTTCGGTTGGATACTGCTTCACTGAGCCAACTACAAGAGCACGCATCTTGGGTTTACCTTTGGGATCGATGTCCCGCCATCTGTAAACCCACACATCCGGCCCTTTCTTGCGTTCATGACGGCTGAAAAAGCCGTGTTGATACCGTGGTCGTTTCAAGAGACGTTCCTCTCATTCCGACCCCGATGGCTGTCTGAGTTTACCTCTCTGTTCATCCACATATCCAGTTCCGTGAGCCGGAAGCGCCAGATTTTCCGCATACCTCCGATCGGATGTGCGGGGAGCCGACCACTGCGGGCGAGTGCCAAGACGGTTTTTCGAGGCATCGATAGGAAAATTGCAGCACGCTCAGCATCCACAAAAGGCTCGGCTGTCGGATAAATGGGGAGAGATTGCTCTGGCATCACGCACCTCCAATTCAAAAACGCCCATTCAGGCCGTTCTCAAAATTGAAGGTAGTGCGGAATTCAGTGCGGGAGGTATGCAAAATCTGTCATAGGTATGCAAAAACAGCATAGCCACGGTTTATCTGCTTTAGGAACTGCAACATAGCGGAGTCCGTATTTCGTGGACGATAGTAAATCGGCTGATTTCACGGGTGATTGCAGCTTGCGGTGGGGCTGATCTCCTTGTCCTGCGTGTTCTCTCAGACACCGCGAGCGAAGTGCAGGCCGCGCCCGGCGACGGGGAGATTCTGCTTCGTTCGCCGCGGCGAACGCCCTGCGGGTTTCGGCTCCTCCTGAAGGCCGCCTCCGAAAAAGCATCTCCCCGCCTTGGGAGCGGCCATCTCTCGCGCCCTTCGGGAGTGTGCCCTGAGAGACCACTCCGGGAGCACAAAGGAGATC
>JAJYGR010000264.1 GCA_021790655.1 Acidobacteriota bacterium
TTTTCTGGATTCTTCACGCAGGTCGCGTCGCCGCGGCGACCGGCCTGCGTGAAGAATGACTCATCCTTGACATATATCTATGGCAACAATGAAAGCGATAGCGAAAGTCCGTGCTTCACGAACCAAGCCGTAACGTAATTCTCCGCTCATCGCCGGGAAGCGTTTCCAAAACGATTTCTCCATCGCTGCGTTCGGTGATGGACGGAAATTTTTCGCCCCACTCGATCAGTACCAAACTCTGCGGAGTCATCAGGTCTTCCATGCCGAGTGTGTCCAGTTGCCGCTGCCCTTCGATGCGGTAAAGATCGAGATGATAGAGCAGCACGGTATTTCCCAGACTTTCATGCTCCACGCTGCGGCCCGCGTATTCGTGAATCAGAGTAAAAGTCGGGCTTGTCACTTCCTCCGGCTCTGCCGCTCCCAGAGCTGCGGCAATTCCCTTCACCAGCGTTGTTTTGCCCGCGCCTAGATCTCCGCGCAGGACCAATACCTTCGGTGGAACCAACAGCTTGGCCAGCTCGCGGCCCAGCAGGATCGTTTCATCGGAAGAATGCGTCGTAAAGACACGGACCGTTTTATCGGTGTGCTCTGCTTTATCGGGGCGCTTGGCGTCGCTCATGGACGGCCCTCCTGAATCCATGTAAAACCGTCACGCTCCACTGGCATGCGGATGGCTTCTGAAAGGTGCGACAGGAGGTCCGTCGCCAGCAGCGTGTGCTCGTCCCGCGCGCGAACAAAAATATCTGCCGCCGCGCCATGGAGCCAGACGGCGCACTCCACGGCTTCGGAAATACGCTGCGGAAACTGTGCGACCAGCGCCGCAACCATGCCGGTGAGCAAATCACCGCTGCCCCCCTTGGCCATCGACGGATTGCCGCTGGTATTCACCGCAATCCTTCCATCCGGATGCGCGACCAGAGTGCGCCAACCTTTTAGCACCAGCGTAACGTGGTGTTGTGTGGCGAAGTTGCGGGCCGTCGTCACGCGGTCGCGCTCCACATCGGCAATTTTGCATCCCAGCAACCGCGCCATCTCTCCTGGATGCGGCGTCAATACAAGCGGGCGCTTACGTCCGTCGAGCATCTCGGTGCGGCCTTCAAAGGCATTCAGGCCATCTGCATCCAGCACCGTTGGCAGGTTCGTCTCTCGGACTAGTTCGCGAACAAACGTTGCCGTCTCCGGCTCGCGTCCAATTCCCGGCCCAACGGCAAGCACAGTGATGCCGCGAAGCATCGCGCTCCGATGTTTTTCTGCGAGCGTCTCCAGCGAAATGCCTCCCGCCGGAGACTCTTCCAACAGCAACGTCATCATCTCGGGCGCAAAGCCTGCGACGATACTCGCGACACTGCGTGGGATGGCCGCCGTTACCAGGCCTGCGCCTGCCCGCATTGCGGCGAGCGAGGCCATTGAGGGCGCTCCCGCCTTGCCGGGCGAACCACCGACCACGAGCACATGGCCGAAGCGCCCTTTGTTGGAGTCGAGCGCGCGCGGCGGTTCGATGACCTTTTTCGAGGCGCCGGTCCAGCTCAGTCCAGCCTCAGAAACCACGGCCTCTGCTGGCGACCCAATTGGGGCGACGACCACCGGCCCACGCGTGAGCGCGCCAAAAACATGCGCCAGCTTCGGCGCGGTAAATGTGATCACCGCATCGGAACGAAAAACTTCGACTGCCTGCATGGCCGAGGAGTCGGCATCCCAACCGGAGGGAAGGTCTACGGAAACTACGGGCGCAGAATGTTCCGCAATTTTCTTCTGCAGTGCTGCGGCCACGTCGCGTAAAGGAGGATGAAAGCCTGTGCCGAAGATGGCGTCGAGAAAGAGATCGGTTTGCGCGAAACGTTCCACTACGTCTGCGCGATGCAAATCTTCTTCACTCTGCATGTACAGACAAGACTGTTGCAGCGTTTGAGGCAGCAAGCGAAACATCGCGCGAGGTTCGCCCTGGAACTGCTCCGGCTGCGCCAGCATGACGATGCATACGCCTTTGCCGCTGGCTTGCAGATGCCGCGCGGCGACCAGGCCGTCCCCGCCGTTGTTCCCTTTGCCACAGAGAACCGTAATGCGCGCGGCCTGGGGAAACTGGCGCAGCGCAAACTTCGCGACGGCGCAGCCAGCGCGCTCCATTAAGCTGTGCCAGGAAGCGCCGAAGTCTTTTACGGTGCGTTCATCGCAGGCGCGCATCTCCGCTGCTGTTAAAACATGCATGATGCCGTTGTACGCAAGGAAGAGGATTTGTGCAATCGGGGAAACGGCTTCGGGATGCTGTTATGTCGATATCCCAGGTCTCAAAATCGAGACCTGGGGCACCCGGCAGTCCACCATCTAACGGAGAAAGAACCCCAGTCGTTCGGGAGTGATGAACTGGTTATAGCCTGATTCCCAGAGCTTTTGAAACCAAGGATGTGCCATGAAGTTCGGTTTGTCAGTCTGGCATTTCGAACAGAGGACAAGCCGCAATCGAACAACCTTCATATCTGATTTCTTCGTAGGCAGTACTACCTTGCCTATGCCAAAGATGGGTAGGAAGACAGCTGATACCACAGCTGACGTGATGGTCTCACCCCACCGTCGGCCTGTTATCAACTTGCCCAGGCCGAAGTCGATACAGGTTAGCTCAGCGTAGGCTGAGCAAATTTGACAACGGTTCAAATCGGGTGCTCCCTGACGAATCTCAGCAATCCAATCCTTCTCATTTCTCGCATCAGGGCTTGCGCGGTTGGCCTCGAGGGAGCCGAACACCGAAGAATCAATTGAACGCACCTGTCGGCCACACTTGCTGCAAAATGCGCCGTCAATTTGCAGATCAGTACCGCAGCCCGGACAAAACATTCGATTCCTCGCCTTTCACAGAGAGCCTGAATCTATTTTTTTTAACAGGTTCAAGGCTTAATAGATGCGGCTTTCTTGCGGGCCATTCTGCAAGACCACGACGAACAATGAATTCGGCAATGGCTGGATGCCGTATCTCACTACACCCACTCCAAAACGATGAAGATAGCGTCTTGCACGCAAGTTTCCCTTCAACTTCGATTGAAACCTCAGGCGTGCATGTATCAAAGAATCTGTCGCGGTCAGTCCTTGAAACCCTCACGCCGTAAACGATACCTGCACGATCCCTGCGGCCATTTCTCCAGACTGTTACATCCATGCGAACACCCCGATGCCTGATGACGTCTTCCTCTCCCAACGATCTGGCGACGACTAGCGGCGTACTGATCTTAACCTGAAACATCAAATTGTCAAGCCCGTTACGTACTAAAATCGCGAGCGAAACTGGTTGGCGCGGTCGAACTCATCCCGCAGCTCGGGCTGCTTCAGGTTTTCACGGATGAAGGCCAGGCGCTGTTCAAGTGCCAGAATCGCTGCGGCGATGGCCTCTTCATTCGTGTGCGCAATGTCCCGCCACATCGAGAAAGGACTGCCCCCGAGTCGCGTCATCTCATGCATCGCGCGTCCACCGATGGCCCGCAGCTGCGCAGAGCGATTTCCAGGATCCTGCCCGTCTGCTCCCGAATCCGCAAAAGTATCTTCCAGCAGAGCTGCCAGTGCCGTGCCAAGCATCTGTGGAAGATGGCTTGCCCACGCGCAGATTTCGTCATGCCGCGTTGGATCGAGATCGAGCGTCCGGCAACCGAAGCGCGTGACCCATTGCCGCCACTCCGCTGCCCGCTGCTGACTTACCGTCGAGACATCTGTTAGCTCAGTCGGCGTAAACAACCAGACCGCGCCGCGAAATAGATGAGCATCCGCATGGGCTGCCCCGTATACCTCTTTGCCGGCCATGGGATGGCCGGGAAGGAAGTAAGCGGGATTGCTTGCTGTTGCGCGCGCGGGAAAAAACTTTTCAGACATCTCACAGATTTTTTCCTTGGTGCTGCCAACGTCCGTCACCAACTGGCCTTGATGCAGTACGGGCGCCAATCGCTCTATCCATTCCACGATGCCAAAGACCGGCGTGGCGAGCACGATGCAACCGCTTTGCTCGGCGGCAGCGAGAGGATCCTGCGCAATGGAATCAATCGCACCTAGATGACGCGCCGTCTCGGCCTCCGGCAGCGAACGATCCCAGCCGGTGATGCTGCCAGCAAAACCATGGGCGCGCAGCGCCAGCCCTACGGAAGCTCCGATCAGACCTGTGCCGAAAATTGCAATGCGCTCGATAGATTCCGCCACAGTCTCTCTCTGGCTATGCGATATTCCGTCCAACCGCGGAAGCGATAATACGCAATTCGCCCATTAGCTTTTCAAATTGCTGAGGAAACAGAGATTGTGCTCCATCGGAGATGGCTTTGTCCGGGTTCGGATGGACTTCCATCAGCAGACCGTCGCAACCCGCAGCCACAGAGGCCCGCGCCATCGCCGGCACCATATCGCGCCGCCCAGTACCGTGGGATGGGTCGCCCAGCACCGGCAGATGCGAGAGATGTTTCAACACTGGAATGGCGGAAACATCCATCGTATT
>JAJYGR010000119.1 GCA_021790655.1 Acidobacteriota bacterium
TTTTCAGTTCGCTAAGTTGTTGATTTTATTGGCTCCTCAGGTAGGACTCGAACCTACAACCCTTCGGTTAACAGGCCAGTCATCAAAGTTGGAGTACGCATGTTTTCAACGGAGTAGAGAGGAGCGAACGGACGGATCGGAGCCTTTTCGGCGCGCAATTCGGCGAAGAATTCGGCGAAGAGATAAGCATTCGGCCAACAGTCTGAGGCTTATCTCGCCGGCGTGAGTTGAGCATTCGGCCAGTAAACTTCGGCTTATCTGGCCCCAGCCGCTTCTGGAAACCTGGTCGTGGACAGAACGGATGGAGTTTGGCGCTTGCAACATCGCGGTGTGTTCTCGAGTCCGCCGACGCACCGGCTTCCTTTCGGCTCAGCATGGCCGGCCGCCGGGGATCAATCCTGCAATACGTCCGGGATTCCCCCACAGAACCCGGTAACGCACATCTGTCAGTTCGGCAAGATCATGGATGCCGTGCAGGCTGAGTGTTCGCGACCGCGCCCGGAGCACCTCGAAAATCTCCTCTTTGGGCCAGAGGACCCAATCAACGGTGGATCGGAAGCGCCGCCCTTGCTCTCGTGCAGCATATCGGCGTTGGTCACACCACTGGCGATATTCCGCTCCCTCGACGACCTTCGGCAACAATTCGATCGCGATGTCCACGTCGCCCAAGCGCTCCGCTTCGGAGAGCATGCTGCCAAAGAGTACCGCGCTTTCCACGGAGTACACGTACTCCGTGTCGGCATTCACCGTCTGGAGTCGCTCCATGAATTGTTCGAGAGCCGATTCAGCAGTCTTGCGCAAGAGCGGCTTCGCGGCGGAGGCATTAGCGAAGGCGTTGCCCCGGGTGGTGATCTCATACGCTGCCGTCTCGCCCATCGGTAAATGCTCAGCGGATTCGATCAGTTCCAACGAAGCCAACTCGCGCAGGAACACGGTCGCTTCCGCCGTAGCGGTCTTGAGGGCAAATGCCGCAGTTTCCGGCACGATGGTGCAAAATCGGCATCGGCGCAGAAAGGCGCGTACCGTGAGCGCCGGATATCCGGCAACGAGCTGGTCTCTCCCAATTCTCATGCTTTGCCTTGATACCCATCATAACCAGCACGCCGTCCCGCACCTGCCATCTCGCCAGCAAATTCTTGACGATGTTGTCATCTGTGACTACACTGGTATTGACAGTTTGCTGGGACGTGCCAATGACGCGACAGACGCGACCTATTTCCTGGATTAAAGCGGCCCGCAAGGAATTTGAGAAGTTTCCGCCGGAGGCGCAGTCGATCTGCTTGACAGCTTTGACCGTTGCGGCCGAGGGCGGAAAGGCGGACATTGCCAAGCCGCTCCAGGGCCTTGGCGCGGGAGTCCTGGAGGTTGCACTGCCCTACCGCGGCAATGCATTTCGCGTTGTGTATGCCGTGCAGCTTGGAGATGATATCTGGGTCGTGCATGCCTTTCAGAAGAAATCGACCCAGGGAATCAAGACTCCGAAGCATGAAATAGATTTGATTCAAGACCGATTGAAGAAGTTGAAGGAGGCGCTCCGATGAGAAACGAACGGGTTGAAGTGGTGCGTGGCAGTGGGAATGCATTCCGCGATTTTGGACATGCTAACCCCGATGTGGAACAACTGAAGGCGATCCTAGCTGCAGAAATCATCAAGATGCTGGATCGTGAAGGTCTGAGCGTGCGTGGCGCTCACGCCCGCACGAGGATTGCAGCGGCAGACTTTTCACGTATCCGCAATGCCGATCTTGGACGGTTCACCCTGGACCGCCTTGTTTCAATCATCAATCGGCTCGGATCACGGGTGGAGGTCAAAGTGAAGGTACGGAGCATACGGCCCGTCCAGTCGGTCGTCGCATGACCTGGAGATGCATTTTTCTTCGCCGTCCGCAGGAGTGAAATTGATCCCAAATTTCTACTGTGACAGCCACGCCCGTATCGCCTTCGGGTGCAATCGCTGATTCCACGATTGTCACCTACATCTTCTAAGGTAACTCCGCATTCCTCCTAACCTCTGGCCGAGGCTCTCCTCCGCTAAATCGATCAGACGAATGCTTCACACCCCACTGACCCAACGTATGAACCAGATTCACCATGGATCGGCCAAGCAAGTTGGTTAAGGAATACTCGACATGGGGTATTTTGCCGCTCAGATCAGTGCGAACGATCAGCCCATCCCGTTCCATCTGCCGGAGGTGCTGGGTCAGCATCTTCTTCGACGCCTGCGGGAATAGTCGGCGCAGTTCGCCGGGCCGAGCCGGCCCTTCCTGAAGTCGGCAGAGAATGCCGATCTTCCATTTTCCCTGAACCAGCGCCAGCGTACATCGGATCGCGGCTTGTTCCTGGGACGAAAACTGGCGGCGTTTCGAAGCCGTCTTGTTTGCGGATTGCAGCGAATGAGGACGCCTCTGGCCGCGACGCGACACAGCTTCGGGCTTTTTCCCGTAACCCGTTGTGATCGGATTGACCCTGGCCCCAAACGCCGCTCGCGCCACACAACACCGCCGCTACTCGACATTGGCGGACTTGCGCACTGCCTCCTCGGAGCAACCCTCCGGAGGCGTGTTCCGTACTTACTAAAGGCACCTCTGGAAGCGGTTTGGGGCACGGGAATTGGAAGTCTTTTCACTGTGGCGGCAAACGCATCGCCTATACTTCTGGATAACTGGTGGTCAATCCCCCTCGGGCAGATGCTCGCCAATGCCGCCAAACGGTCCTCGCTGGCAAGATCGGACGTGGAGTTGGGCCTATTCGACCGGGCATCCAGCTTCTGATCGGGTACTGGAGGCCGCTGCCCAGGCAGCTTGGCCTTACGCTCTTCTTTGCGCCTGGACCTATCTGTACGACCATGATGCCGCGCACGATTTGATGGATCATGCCGTCCACAATGCGGCTGATTACCTCGGACGACACCCCGACGCACTTCAAGACAAATTGAGGGCGCGCGTGAAGAGCGTCCTTCGCCGACGCTCGAAACAACTTGCGGCAAAGCGCAGCCGCGAGCTTTCGCATGGCTCGCTCGCCGATCTGGAGCCGATGTACGCTGAACGGCCTGAGATCGAGCAGCGCGTATATGCCAGGGAGCTATTAACGCAACTGTCTCCGTTTGCAAACTCCATTGTTCATTGGCGCTGGCTGGGATATTCGTGGCGGGAGATTGCGAAGCAATTGGATATGGACCACACGGCGGTACGCCGCGCATACTTTCGGGAGTTAGAATCGGTTCTTCAGAACCTCTCCCGGTCTGGAGATTCTTCCCAATGCGATTGAATCTGCGGTGGCCCTCACGAGCCGAGGACCGTTTTGAGAAATGGATCGCGCAACGGCATCAGGAGCGGGTGCTCGCAGGTGAGACGACACCGCAAGGCCCCTGCCCCGGAGAAGACTTTCTACAGAAACTGGCCCGCAAATCCAAGGGCATTCGTCTTTCCGATCCGCGGGTCGATCATGCGGCAACCTGTCCTGCCTGTATGCGTCGTCTATTGACGATGCGACGCGAGCATCAGTCGCGACGGCAAAAGATCATTTTCGCAACCGCTGTTGCGACGTGGGTCGTCATCGCAGCGGTCATCACGGTTGCTCGACACGAGCTGCAGAAGCATTCGTTGGCGACAAATAGCGCGGTTGTCTCCGAAACGGTCAATCTGTGGGACGCTGGTGCATTTCGAGGCCAGCAGCCGGGGCAATTGCAATCTGTCACGCTGCCTGCCGCTCGTGTTCGGCTGACCATCGTCATGCCGCGCTTCAGTTCCCCTGGCCAATATGTCGTGGCGGTCACGCATGGTCCAGATGGAAGTGGATTGATTAGCGAAGCTGTTGCGACGACCACCAATAGCGGACAGCAGGAAACGCTATCGGTCACTCTCGATTTACGGCATGCCCATGCCGGGCAATACTATCTTTCCACGACGAACGAGCAGGATCAGGCGTCGTACTACTATCCGCTTCAAATCAGGTAGGCATGCATGCCCATTGATAGATTATGAGGGACGGGATATCGATGAGCGCATTGCCCGGTATCGCCAACGGTCAGCAAAGGGGATCTCCGAAAAAGCTGCGTGCCCCGCCTTGACGGTATGCGAAAATGTCTCAAATGCCTTGGAATTCTGGACTTACTGGGACAGCCCTTAATATCGCTTCATTCCCCGGAACGCCGATGCGCGTCGTCGCTGGACCCGGTACCGGCAAGACATTTGCGCTCATGCGGCGAATAGCTCGCCTGCTCGAACAGGGCGCACAGCCA
The DNA here is from genome assembly GCA_021790655.1 of Acidobacteriota bacterium. Taxonomy (GTDB): domain Bacteria; phylum Acidobacteriota; class Terriglobia; order Terriglobales; family Acidobacteriaceae; genus JAKAAZ01. The sequence goes on from JAJYGR010000119.1 coordinate 4,241, forward strand.
AATCGAATCTTAGCGGTCACTTTTACTCGCACTGCGGCCAACGACCTCGTCGAGAAATTGGCTGCTCTTGGTGTACCGGGTGCCGACCAAGTTTCAGCGAAGACATTGCACTCGCTCTGCTTCGGCATGCTGAGCAGAGCTGCCATCTTTCAATCTTTGGGCCGTGTCGCTCGTCCATTGATGAATTGTGAAGTTGACGCGCTCGTTTGCGATCTTCAGGAGTAATTCGGCGGAAAGAAAGAAGTCAAAAAGTTGCTTAAAGCATTCGATGCCTACTGGGCGAGATTGCAGCATCACCAACCAGGTTTTCCTACAGACCCCGTGGAGCTAGCTTTTTCTCAGGCTCTCCGTAGTTGGCTCATCTTTCACAACGCCATGCTCATCGGCGAAGTCGTTCCTCTTGCGCTGGATTTCGCAAGACAGAACCCTGCCCATCCTGAAGTTCCTCATTTCGACCACGTGCTTGTCGATGAATATCAGGACCTCAACCGGGCCGATCAAGAATTCGTCGACGCGATCAGCGGCGGCAGCGCCGTTACCGTGGTCGGGGACGAAGACCAATCGATCTACAGTTTCCGCCATGCTCATCCTGAAGGGATTGCTGAGTACCCGCAGACCCACCCGCACACACACGACGAGTTGTTAATTGAATGCCGCCGATGCCCTCGGCGCATTGTTCAAATCTCAAACGCTTATTGCTCACAACCAGCGGCTGTATCCGAAGGTCCTGAACGCGTATCCGCCAAATGGTGAAGGCAACGTGTATATCGTGCAGCACGGTATCGTTGATGATGAGATTGAAACCATTGCCGATTATATCGACTGGTACATCGAGACTCATCCCGGCATGGCGGCAGGAGAGGTGCTGGTACTTGCTAACCGCCGAGTGATCGGAAATGGGATCAAGGATGCCTTGAATTTCAGAGCGCAGCAAGGGGCGCGGACATGGTCGAAGACGCATTAAATACTCCAAGCGCCGCGGAAGCGTTCTCTTTGCTATCACAGCTTGTCGATCCAGACGATAGGCCAGCTCTCCGCTATTGGATCGGCGAGGGGCGACAAGACTGTCGCAGACTTCCATACACTCGTGTCCGGCAGTATTGCGAACAGAACGGCCCTTCTCCGCGCGATGCATTCGAAGCCCTCGCTACCGGACAACTGAATTTGCCTTACACAACTGATGTCGTGGCACGCTATCAAGCTTTAAGGCAGCAGCTTGCGTTGTTGCAGCCATTATCAATGCCACAGCTCGTGGACGCGCTGTTTCCGGCCGGAGCACCCGAGGTCTCCACGTTACGGCAAGCCGCGCTACTCATCGCGCCAACTGTGCAAACGCCCCGCGACCTGCTAAACGAACTGCGCTCAGACATCACGCAACCCGAACTGCCTGGTACGCAAGGCTCGTCAATTCGTATCATGAGCCTACATAAATCAAAGGGCCTGACGGCTCGACTGGTGATTATTGCTGGATGTGTTTCCGGCGTCTTGCCGAGCATCGATTTCAGCGCGCCGATAGAGGAGCAAAACCGGCAATGGCAGGAACAACGGCGGCTCTTCTACGTGGGTTTAACTCGAAGCACGGAAACACTCGTGATGAGCAGCGCCGTTCGCATGCAGAGAAAGGCCGCAATGCAGATGGGCGTTTTGGTACCCTCCGGAAATCCAAACGGGATGGCGACCCTCCCGGCGAGTCCATTCCTGGCCGAGCTAGGTCCGCACGCACCCTCTACCGTTCACGGCAGCGTCTGGCGCGCCAATCTCGGATTCTAGAGATTATTCCTTCGGAAATCTCACACGAAGTGCCACCGGCGTTCTCAACGGCGCATCATCGTCGAGTTACTCATTGACGCATGGAGTTCATAACAACCACGCTGCGAATATGGTCAATTGCGTACTCAAGCTGTCGATCCCGTCCGCCCCGTCGATCTCGCCAGTCGAATTCAACAATCTGATCGGGAGTGATAGGAGTTCCCTCCAGGATCGTACCTGCCCATGTGTAATAGGCTCCGGTGGGCAGTGCCAGGCGAAAACCCTTGCCAACTTTGACGGATGTCGCCGAGAGGAGCCGTCCGGCGGTCTCCTCGCCAATGATCGTAGCGAGTTGGTTTTCGCGCGCAAACGCGACGATCATTTCGGCGGCGCTGGCGGTGTGCCGGTTGACAAGCAGTACGACCCGTCCATGAAACGGCTTTTTGCCCAGTCCTTCAGACTGAAGTACGATCGGCTTCCTGGCCAGCATCGCGGGTGCAAATTTTAGAGCGAGTGGCCAGAGGGCTTTGGTGGACACAGGGATGCGTGAGAATCTGGGAAAGGTGAGCTTTTCCGACTCAAGGTTCTTGGTTACTCGTCGCCTGTCCAGTGCAAAGCCCACCGGGATTTTCTCTGGAGTTAGCAGGCTCATGACGCGCAACGCGCCGACGCCTCCTCCGGTGTTCCCTCGGAGGTCGATCATCAGGCTCTCAATCGCACCCAGTTCTTTAACCGCGCTGGAAATGGCATTCGCCACTTCGACACCCACCATGCCGGGGAACATGGCAACCTTCAGATATCCCAGTCCGCCGTCTATGTGGCGGGTCTCAATCAGCGTTGGTTGAATAAAGTGGAGCTTCTTGCCTTTGGGACGGCCCACATCGACGGACACGGTGCATCGCTGCTCGTCGTTGCCGACGATTTCAATACTGGTCTGCTTACCCATGACGAAGACGGGATGCTCAGGCGGGGTGATCTCCCGGCCATCGACGCTGAGCAAGATATCGCCCGGCTCAATCCCGACAATGCTCGCGGCCCCACTGGAATGGACATCCTGAAAGATCCAGCGCTTTCCATAGGGCGTGTCGTCGGCAAGGTAGGTTGCGCTGAGCGCGGCGCGGCTGGATGCTCTGCGGGCGCTGCGGTGAAAGAAGCCCAGATGCGACGTGTGCAACTCAGTGAGCAGATCGCTTATGGCCTGCTCAAAGGCGTCCGCAGTTGGCGATCCTTCAATCAGCGGTCTGTGGCGCTCTACAGCCGCCCGCCAGTCTTCGTTCAGGTTCTCCGGCGAATAGAACCGTTTCTGCAAAGCATGGAGCACATTGTCGAGAATGATATGCCGGTCCTTTGCGGAGAGTTGGATGGGCAACGCGGTATTTGAGGCCGAATTCGTCGTCATTGATTGCTCCTGACCGGGGTTTCCGTGCTCGACCGGTTGAAGAGGCTGCCGTCTGGTTCGCCTACCAGCTCAAACCCGGCCCAGTAGTATGGCGGCGCGCCGGAGTGCAGCATATCGAGCTGTGCTCGCCGCAGCGACTCTGCCTTTCCTTCGTTATGGCCAAGGTGCTGGTAGAAGTCAATCATGAGCTGCGCGGTCGCCCGATCTTCCACCTCCCAAAGCGTGGAGACAACGCTCTGCGCCCCCGCTTCAATGAAGGCATTGACGATATTCGCAACACCCTCTTCGCCCACCGGCCCGACGCCGGTGTTGCAGGCCGACAGCGTAACCAGGCGGGCATTCAGAGGCAGTCGCCGAATTTCGCGTACCTGAAGAAGCCCGTCATCCACGGGTGGATTCTCCGGCGCGAAGACGAGAGCGGAACGGTCCGGGAATTCGGAATCGGCGTATCCATGCAGAGCAAGATGGATGACATTGTATTGGTTGAGCGGCAGACGCTTGAAGTCCGTTTCGGTGGCTTGATCGCCCAGCAGGATGGTGCCGGGTTTGGGAAGATCGGCGGCGATGGTCTCTACTTCATTCCTGCTTTCAGGCAGAGCGACGAGTTCCTGCCGCTCCGGCCCGGAGACCGTCCTGCGAATGGCTGCAATCAAAGTTGTTGGGGGCGGTTTGGATATCCAGGCAGCCACTCCCAGATACGGGAGATCCTCTCGTGCCGTCCGATCGGCGCGGTGTCTGAGCATATCGAGCACGGTTCCCGAAGGCACCACTGAAACCAGATGAGAAGCGAGGACATACTGTTCAGTATCTGCCAGCGCGGAGAACGGCAGAAGATGCAGTTTCCCGTCAGGAACCACAATCAGAGCCTGCTTCTCTCTGAACTCCGGGATGCCGCCAAGCAGGCTGTCAAAAAGGCGCTGTGCCAGAGGAGGGCCGGTCTTTTGCTGAATGAGTTCGGATCGATACAGCGTCGCCTCCTGCTCCACTTCTGTCTTCGGCGGCAGGGTGTACCGATGAACAGTATTATGCGTAATTGCGAACGCATAGGACTGCGGATCGGTGAGCACATACTCGACAAGAAGTTCCGACGGTCGCAGGTCGCGCTGCAATTCGGAGAGCGGGACAGGCGTGGGCGGTATGTCCATCGCCGATGAGTCCGCGTTGAGTTGCTGCTCAGCAGCGTAAATTGAAGCCAGGATATTGCTTCTGGCCTTTGAGTCATCGGTGTTGAGTAGCTGCACATTCAGCCTTGTCAGGCGCGCCTGACTGTCATCCGGTTGGCCCGGCTCAAGCACTTCGTGATGAGTAAGAGTTTCCACCTCCACACGCCCCCGCGCGCGCTCGATGGCGCGGAACGCATCCGCCATTCGGCCTTGATCCGTGAGTGACATAAAGTATCCCGCATACACCATGCTCAGGTCGCTGAGCAGTTGCCGCTCGACCATCGGCGTTGGAACTTTGCTCAATAGCGCATCCAGCAGGTCCGCGCTTTTCTCGTAGAGATCGTTCGATGCCTTGACGTTCCCAAGCCTCTCCATGATCTCCGCTTTGATGGCAAGGTTCTTGGGCACAAAATACAACTCATCCGGAATGTTCCGATTGGCGTCGATGGCTTCGTTGATTGCCGTCAACGAAGATTGCAAATCTCCTTGATGGAGATAGGCCTGGGCCAAAAGCCCATCCACTTGTGTCAATCCACGCCAGTACGAGAGATGCTTTGCATAGACGGATGCCTGTTTAAGGTCGGTGATGGCCTGATTCCAGTCGCCCATTCGTTTGTAAACTTCCGCTCTCGTCTGGCAAAGCTCGTAGAGATGTCCCGCAAGGTGATGAGCGGAAACCTTCTGCATTTCGTCGGCAGCTAGTGCCAATGCTTGCTTGTTCTCGCCGATTCCGCTCAGCGCTTCGATCTTTGCAGTGATGGCGATGGTTGGATACGCCGCTCCGCGAGTCTTTGCAGCTACTTTGATCGCCTCGTTGAGTGGTCCCAGAGCTTCTTTGTATTTGTGCAGTTCCACCAGGCCAACGCCGTACATGCTGGCGTATCGAATCTGTGCGGCTGGGTCGGCGACCTTCGCAATCGTCCACGCCTTCACCACATCCTTCTTAGCGGTTGCGATGTCGCCCAACAGGAATGCTGCAATGCCTTGTTCCCCAATCGCACGCGACGCGAGCAGATAATGACGCTGCCGGATGGCCAGAGCCTCGACCTCTGCCCATGTTTTACGCGCCATGCCGGAGTCGTAGTTCACTTCGAGCATTCCGAGAATGGTCAGAATGCGGAGCCGTGTCTCTGGGTCTTGCGCCTCGGGAAGAATCAGATCGCGCCGCAAGACCGCAATCTGGCTTGGAATCGTCGTCGAGGACTCACTCTGTGCCGGCACCTGACTGACGCGCGCGTAGAGGGCCTTCGAGAGATTGTGCTCCTGTATGAACTGCAATTCGGCTTGATGGTAAAGCGGTGCCGCTGCGATCCAGCTATTGAGCCACGACATTTTGTCGGCCCGCTCCAGGAGCGCCTCTGGCAGATCTGGATTTCTACGGCGGACAATACGATATCCAACCCCGCCCAGAGCGGCGGCAACGAGCAAACCGACAGTGACGCGAACGGCAGGGGAGGAGGCAATTCGCATAAGGCCCCGTTCACTTGGGGTCAATGATGCCAGATTATGTCAAACAGTTCAAATCTTCGTAGATTCGTTCCGTTCAGTGTGATCCACAATGTAGCCGCAACCGATTTATCGCCGCCAGCGCCTTCTTCTCACCCTGCGCAACAGGAAAGGTGTTCTACGTCTTTGGTAAAGGTCTGTGCGGCCAGCTTGAGACCTTCGACCATCGTCAGATAGGGAAAGAGTTGACCAGCAAGATCATTCACGGTCATTTGTGCGCGAATGGCCAACGCGGCGGTTTGAATCAATTCTCCCGCCTGCGAAGCAACCGCCTGTGCTCCGAGCAGTCTGCCGGATTCCGGGTCCGCGACCAGCTTGATGAAGCCTCGCGTGTCGAAGTTGGCCAGCGCGCGGGGAACATTGTCCAGCGCGAGCGTTCGAGTGTCCACGTGTACCCCGTTGTGAAGCGCAGTAGCCTCATCCAGGCCCACCGTGGCAATCTGCGGATCGGTGAAGACCACGCCCGGTACCACAGACAAATCCAGCCGTTCGCTTCCGCCGAGCATGTTCACGGCGGCCCTGGTTCCGGCAGCGGCGGCAACATAGACATATTCCGGGTTCGTGGTGCAATCGCCCGCAGCGTAGATATTGGGATTGGAAGTTCGCAAGAACTCATCCGCGGGAATCGCGCCATGTTCGTTGGTGAGCACGCTCGCATTCTTCAGATTGAGGCTGGCGGTATTGGGCCGCCGGCCGATCGCGATCAGCAGACGATCGCCAACAATGTGTTCGCCGCCAACTTCCACTATGAACCGACCGCTTTGATGCTCTACGCGCTCGATCTCCCTACCGGAGACAATGCGCATGCCCTCGTCGATCAGAATCTGTTGGATCGCGTCGCCAATCGCGTGGTCGCTTCGCGAAAGAATCCTGGAGCGAACGATCATGGTGACGCGGCTACCCAGACGCAGAAATGCCTGCGCCAGCTCCAGCGCAACGTAGGAGCCGCCGTAGACGATCAAATGTTCTGGCAGTTCGTGCGCTGCTAGGGCGTCGGTCGAGGTCCAGAACGGAGTTCCGTTCAGTCCGTCCACGGGCGGTATCGCCGGGGATGCGCCGACGGCGATCAGCACCCGGTCAAAGACGAGGGACTGTTCCCGCCTATCGGTTCCTCTTACCAGCAACGTGTGATCGTCTTTGAATCGAGCCTCGCCGTGAATCAGGCGGATATTCGTACTGTTCTCGATGATGGATTCGTATTTGGCCTTGCGTAGTTCCTCGACGCGCGCCTCCTGTTGGGCCTGCAAAGCGGCTCGATTCACAACCGGCGGAACGGTGGAGATGCCAATATCGAACGGACTCGAAGTACGCACGTGCGCGACATGGGCGGCGCTGATGAAAATCTTGGAGGGCACGCAGCCGACGTTCACGCAGGTGCCTCCCGTCGTGCCGCGCTCGACCATGGTCACGTTGGCACCACCTTCCTGAAGACGAATGGCGGCGGCAAAGGCTGCTCCGCCGCTGCCAATAATGGCGACCTTGTTCGGCTTCGCTTGCGGTACGGAGCAGCAATCCTCTTCCTTCAGAGCGGATCCGATTCTGGAAAACCAGCTTTTGGATGACATTACTTTCCCTTTCCGTCCGGCTTGGATGGATATCCAGCATCCGCAGTCGCTTTAGTCAACGCTGCAATATTGGTTGTAGCGTCGTCGTAGGTCACAATCGCCTCTCTCTTCGCATATTGGACATCGACCTTTTTCACCCCCGGAACCGCACGGAGCGCTTTGCGCACAGTGATGGGGCACACCGGGCAAGTCATGGTGGGAACGTCAAGCGTGACGGTACGAGTGGCCGCGAAGGCAGAAACTGGTATTGTCAGCAACGTGATGGCGAGTACGGTGTAAAGCTTTTTCATCGTTTTCTCCTGAGCATGGATTACGAACTACAACATGTACGGCAGATCCGACCCATGGGTCGGATAGCTGAAGATCATGTGCTTCATGTCCTGGGCGCGAATGCCTGACCGGATGGCCAGTGCAAACAGGTTGATGACTTCTGTGGCTCCGCTGCCGAACAGATGCGCACCGAGAATGCGGTCGGTCCCTTCTTCGACCAGAGTCTTGTAACCAGAAGACGATTCCGCAATTCTTCGGGATGAATACCAGGTCGCTGTCGATTCCATCTTCACCTTGAACTTCAATCCCTTCTCTCGCGCCTCCTCTTCTCTGAGCCCGACTGACGCCAAGGGAGGAATCGTAAAGACGGCGGAAGGAATTCCGCGATAGTCCGGTCTGGCATGATTTCCCTTCAGCAGATTCGCCGCGACCAGCGCACCTTCATAAGAAGCTACGGGGGTAAGCGGAGGACCTTGGCTCGCCGCTGCATCGCCAGCGGCGTACACAGCAGGATTGGAAACGCTCTGCAAATATTCATTGACCTTCACGCCGTGCTGGTCCCATGTAATCCCTGCGGCGTCGAGATTCATATCATCGATCTCAGGCTGGCGTCCTGCGGCATGAACAACCAAATCCGCGTGAAAGATCCGGATTTTACCCGAGGCTGAGGTTCGTACTGCCAGACCTTCGGATTCCTTTTCGATCCCGATGGCCTCGGTTTCAAGGTGGAGGTCGGCTCCTAATGCGCGAGTGTGCTGGACCAGAAGATCTACCATGTCGGGATCGAACTGTGGCAGCGGACGCGTGCAGCGGTGAACAATCGTGACCTGTGATCCGGCCCGCAGCGCAACGTGTGCAAACTCGAACGCAATGTACCCTCCCCCAATGAACAGAATGCGTGGCGGAAGATCCTCCAGTTCGAGAAACTGTTCGCTTGTAATCAGATGATCAACACCGGGAATTTTCAGATCGACAGGCTTTTGGCCGGCAGCGACGACAATGGAACGGGCTTCCAGCATGTCATCGCCGATCCGTATGCTGGTGGGGCTGGCGAAATGGGCGCGGCCATGGAACGCTGCAATACCGGCTTTCCTGAACCCCTCTTCGCGATGCTTTGGAACAGGATCCGTAAAGGAGCGTTTGAAGTGCATCAGTTCGCGCCAGTCGATTTTTAATTGTCCAGCGTGGACTCCCTTGTCCTGCATGCGGCGGGCCCAGTCGGTCAGTTCCGCGGCGCCAACCAGCACTTTCTTCGGGTCGCAGCCACGCAGCGCACAGGTGCCTCCAAACGGACGCGAATCTACGATGGCAACCTGCCATCCTGCGGAGCTACACCGCGAAACTACTGCCGACGCCGCGGACCCGGTTCCAATCGCAATCAGATCGAATGTTTTGTTCATCAGCGCTCCTGCCTGTTCTTCTGATGCATCGGTTCTCAGTAAAAGAGCGGCGCTACATATGGGAACGAGAGCGCAATCAAAACCAGTATGGCAACGGTCCAGAACAAAATCTTGTAAAGTCGTTTCGTCTGCGGCAGCGCGCAGACCTCGCCAGGCAGACACTTTTCTGCAGGGCGATAGATGCGCCTCCAGGCGAAGAACAATGTAAGCAGCGCGACAACGATGAATAGCGGCCTATAAGGTTCCAGCTTTGCCAGATTTCCGATCCAGGCCCCGCTGAAGCCGAGTGCCAGGAGAACCAGAGGCCCCAGGCAGCAGGTCGAAGCGAGAACCGCCGCCAGTCCACCGACCGCCAGCACGCCAGACTTGGATTTTTCAGATGCCATGCGCTTTCTTTTCCTCCTCGATAAAAACAGAGTAATCTCCGTACATGGGTACGGAGTCAAGCATGAAATCCAGATTGACCATCGGAAAGTTGGCGGAAGCGGCGGGCGTGGGCGTAGAGACAATCCGGTTTTATCATCGCTCCGGACTGTTGCCGGAGCCGGAACGGCCTCTGTCTGGCTATCGGGAATATACCGACGGCGACAGACGGCGCATTCGCTTTATCAAGCGGGCGCAGACGCTCGGCTTCAATCTCGATGACGTTGCCGGGCTGCTCAAGCTGGACGGACCTCAAATGTGCAGCGTGACGCACGACCTGGCGCTCGAAAAGCTGCATGTTGTGAAGGAAAAGATCGACGCTCTGGTTGCCATCCGGGACGCCTTGCAACAGATGGTTCGACAGTGCGAACGCAAGCACACGCGCGGTACCTGTCCGATCATCCAGTCGCTCGTGCAGGAATAGGTAAAGCGCTGGACCGGGATTTGTGGGCGAGCGTCGCTGGAATTAGGATCAATGCGAAAGATGAAAGATGAAAGCGAGCGCACGGCAATGACCCTTCGTAAAAGGTACATCCTGGCTGGATACCTCGCCATGAGTCTATTCGGCTCGTCCTGCCTGACCTTGGCGCAGTCCGCCAAGCCGCATGGCAATGGCTTAGCCATCGTGGCCGATATACCGCTGCCTGGGCCTGCAGTCAGGTTCGATTATCAAAGTCTCGATACGGTGAATGGCCGGCTCTATATCGCGCACATGAACGCGGACCAGCTCGTCGTCTTCGATGTGCGGGCCAGAAAGGTGATCGCGAACCTGGACGGCTTCGTACGGGTACATGGGGTCTTCGTAGCTCCTGAGATTCATCGAGTATTCGCATCGGCAACCGGCGACCACAAGGTCATTGCGGTCGATACCCAGACGCTGAAAATTGCAGGCAAGGTGGGGCCGATCGATTATCCGGACGGTCTCGCCTACGCTCCCCGGCAAAGGAAGGTGTTTGTTTCCGATGAGCACGGCGGCGTGGATGCTGTCATCGACGCAACCCGCAATACTCTTCTCACCAAGATTCCTCTCGGCGGCGGCGCGGGAAACACCGTCTACGATCCGATATCGGGACACATCCTGGTGGCGGTGCATGGCCTGAACCTGCTTGTCGCCATCGACCCGAACACCGACAAAATCCTGGACCGATACCCGCTTGCCGGAATTCAAAACCCTCACGGCATCGCGCTCGATGTGGCGGACCATCTCGCCTTCGTCGCAGGGGAAGAGAACCATTCGCTGGCGCTGGTGGACTTGAACAGCATGAAGATGCTTTCGAGCTACGAGGTGGGTGACGATCCCGATGTGCTGGCCTTCGATCCGGGCCTGAAGCGGCTGTATGTCTCCGCCGAGTCGGGGACCGTTACGATTTTCCAATACGGCGGCAGGAAACTGACTCTGCTTGGCTCGTTCAACATGCCGCACGCCCATACTGTGGCCGTCGATCCAGAGACGCATCTGGTCTACTTTCCATTGCAAAACCTCAACGGTCATCCCGTGTTGAGGATCATGCGGCCTGCCGATCTTAAGTAGACTGCGGAGGAGGCATAGGACACCGCGATGCGATCATGGAAGCCGGTTCTGATGACGATCCTGGGATGCATCGCCGTGGGGCTGCTCTGCCTGACGTTGCTTGTGTGGCGAGGCTTCCGCGCCACTTCGACACCATCAACCTTCGAGACCACCGTGGCCCGTGGTCTGCGGAACCTGGCTATTCCCCGGCAGGAACGACATAGGAAGAACCCCTTCACCGGCGATTCCGAAGCATTGGAACAAGGGCGTCAGGAGTTTTTCACGCGGTGCGCTGTCTGTCATGGCATCGACGGCGGCGGCAAGACGCAGATTGGGCTGAACGAGTATCCGCGCGTGCCGGATCTGCGCGCCTCCGCGACCCAAAATCTATCGGATGGCGAAATCCACTACATCATCGAGAACGGGGTCCAGCTCAGCGGTATGCCGGCCCTTGGCAGTCCGCATAGAATCTCCGGCCCGGAGAGCTGGGAACTCGCGCTCTTCGTGCGCAGCCTCCGCCCGTTCACACACGAGGAACTATCTCAGCAGGCCACCATCACTTCTTCCGCACATTACGTTGGCTCGCAGGCGTGCGAAAAGTGCCATGCCGATATCTATCGGCGCTGGAAGAAGACGCCGATGGCCAACGTGGTGCGCGATCCGAGGACACATACCAATGCCATTCTTCCCGATCTTGCAACCAACAAGGTGGCCCCATTCACCAGAGAGCAGGTTGCCTTCGTCTATGGCAGTATCTGGAAGCAGCGCTATTTCACCAAAGTTGGAGACGATTATTACCCGTTGCCGGTGCAGTGGGACATCGGCAATCACAAATGGCTCAAGTATGTCATCCCCGCGCATGGAGCCGACTGGTGGGCGCATCTCTATCCGCCAGACAATATGCAGCGTCCCACCGGTCCAACCTGCGACGGTTGCCACTCCGTCGGATACAACATCCACACGAAACAGGTGGCGGAGTGGAACGTGGGCTGTGAGCGCTGCCATGGTCCGGGAAGCGCGCATGTTGCGCATCCGACGCGGAGCAATATTCTGAATCCGGGGCAGATGGATTCCGTGGCGGCAAGCGATACCTGCATCCAGTGCCACTCGCAGGGACGTCCGCTGACCAACCCGATCGAGGGAAAGTATTACGACTGGCCGGTTGGCTATCATGTCGGTCTAAAGCTGCAAGACTTCTGGAGACTGGAAAACTGCGCCCTTGGACAGACTGATTTCTACTATTTTCCCGACTGCACGGCGCACAAAAACCGCATGCAGGGCAACGATTTCGTGCAGAGTGTGATGTACCGGCACAACATCACATGCTTCGATTGCCATGATGTGCATGGAACGGGAAACTACGCGCAGCTCATTAAACCCGCGAACCAAATCTGCCTGGACTGTCACGGGCCTGCTTCTCCGAATGGACCGCATGAAGCCACTCTGGAGGCGCACACGCACCACAAGGACGGCAGTGCTGGGAGTCAGTGCGTCGCCTGCCATATGCCGGAGATAGAGAGTGAAGGCGTTCCCGGCGCATATGTTCACGCCAATACGTTCCAGTTCATTTCTCCCGCAATGACAGACAAATACAACATTCCCAATCCATGCACGTCGTGCCACACGGACAAATCGACGGCATGGGCCGAGAATGCAATGAGCCATTGGCCTGAGATTTCTCCGTGGCGGATCAAGTAAGCCTTGTGTGTTTTTTGTCACTGCTCGCCGGGTGGGCCAGAGAAGACGCGACTGCAAGGCAGGCGCATCGCTGAGGGCGGGAAGGCGGGCCGGTGAGCCAATAAAATGCGGAGCCTTCGACTTGAAAGGCTCCGCAGAGTGTTTTTTTTGAGTGGGTGATTAGGCTGCGGTTTTTTTCGCAGCTTTCGCTGGCGGTCTTGGAGTGGCTTTCTTAGCGGTTTTGGCCTTGTCCTTCGCCGCGAACTCCTGCTTAACTTTCGCAGAGATTGCCTCGATGTCTACCTTGTAGGTCTGCGCCGCATCGCGCAGCACCTTTACGGTATCCGTATCGGTACGCATGGAGAGCAAGATCGCCGTCTCCACCAAAATGCGGCCCAGCTTACTTTCTTCGGCCTTTGGCAGGAACGCCGCCAGCAGTTTCGCCGGCGAGCAGGCATCCTTCGGCTGGCCAATCTCATGCTGCCGGATGAGGATAGCGAGTTTGCGCTCGTCCAGCATGGGAGTCAGCCGTTCGACCGTAAACAGCAGGTCGCGCTTCATTAGCCGGACGGGAATCGCTTCGCCGATGGCTTTCAGGACGCGCAGCCCGGTAGTCTGCGCCAGTGCCTCATCGCGACGTTGCTTTTCCCGCTCGGCTTTGAATGCGGCATCGGTCTTCGACGGCTGCCGCTTCGGATGGTGAACGGCGCAGTTCGGGTCGGCGCAGACCTTGCGCAGTTCGCCCTTCTCGCTGCCCTCGGTGACGATGGCTTCGGTGGTGGACTTGCAGGTCTTGTACTCCGGCCAGTCGCGCTGCTCCTTCTTCTGCGGCTTATCATGCCGGATTTCCACGTACTGGTTGCGTGGAATCGCCGCGCTGCCGTCGGCGGGTTTGCCGTAGGCCGTGCTGATCTGTACCAGCTTGGGTTTTGCTGCGACCATTTGTTTTACGTGCATCTCCAGTTTGGCGGCATAGCAGTTCGGGTCGCTGCAACTGTCCTGACGCGGGCTGATGCCATCAAACAACAGGACGTTGTGTCCCGTGCGTTTGGGGCATTCGAGACAGGAACCTGCTGCGGGCACAAGCTGCGCGTCCTCTTTCGAGAAGGGCGCGGCGGCAAGCTCCAGCAAAATATTGTGCTCAATCCACTGCTGGAGATGACGGACAGGCAGCAGAATGCGCTTCGACTTGCTGCCGTTGCCGTAGGCTTCCTGATAACAGGCGGCGAGCGCTTGCTCCTGCTGTTCGGGTTGGAGTTTCGCCAGCAGCAAAGCATGGCCTACGCCGATCTCGTCTTTCGAGAAAGCTTCGACGACGGCAGGCGCAAGTTGTGCGAGGCGAACGCGGGCGAGTACGTATCCCGGAGATTTGCCGCACTTGGCGGCAATTTGTTCGATGGAATACTTCGGCTCGTCGAGGGCCAAAAGCCGAACATAGCCGGTCGCCTCGTCCAGCGGATGCACGTCGCGCCGTTGCAGGTTCTCCACGATGCTGACTTCGACTGCTTGCGCATCGTTGAGCTCCGCGATGCGGACAGGGACGTATTCCAGCCCGGCCCGTTGCGCCGCGCGATAACGCCGCGCTCCGGCTACGATCTCGTAACTGTGTCCTCCTTTGGGCCGAACTACGAGCGGGGAGAGCAGGCCCTGCGCCTTGATGGACTCTGCGAGTTCGTCAAGGGCCTTATCGTCAAAAGTGGTGCGGGGGTTCGATGCCGACTCGGTGAGGCTGAGAAGCGGCAGGTTGCGATATTCCGATTGCGATTGAACTGCGGTAGTCATTGCGATTCTCCTTATGATGTTGTCGAGCGTGAAAGCGTGAGCGGGCACGGCCAGTACCCGCCCGTAGAGTTGCGGATTAGGCGGCTGGGTTCTCCGGTTCCTCGGCGCGTAGTGCGGTAAGAATCACGGCGGAGGTGCGCTGGATGACTTCAAGGCTTTCGGCCAGCAGCGCGGCGTTGCCGTGGTAAAGCTGGATGTAGTCGGCGCTGCTGGTTCCCAACTCCAGCCCAACCGCCTGGCCGACGATGAAGGCCACGGCCTCGGCTTCGGTCTCGCGGACGGTCTGCGTCGTGATGGTGCGGCGCTCGGCTTTATGCAAAAGCTCATGCGCTGTCTCGTGGACCAGAGTGGTGAACTCCTCGGCCCTCGACTGGCCGGGCAACAAAGCAATCTTGCCACCGTAGCTGACACCCAAAGCCGGAGCAATCTTCTCGTTGAACTCCAGCGCGATGTTTTGCCGGGCAAGGAAGTCCAGCATCCGGTCGCGGTACGCGCCGACCTCGCCGGAGATGCCGTGCTCCAGTTCGGGCAAGTCTGCGCCTTCGGTCTGGCTGATGTCGAAGACGTAGACGGCGCGGAAGCCAATCAGCATGGGCGCGGGCTTCGCGTCGGGCTGCGTGCTCTGCTCCTCGTCGGCATTGTTCTTCCTGCGCCGATAGCCGATCATGGGCGCGAGAATCTGGATGCCCTTCTCGCCTTTTTTCACGTAACGGCCCAGTTCGTTCCATGCGCGGATGCCTGCCACGCGCGTGGCGTTGGGCTTCTGCCGTGCAATTTGCAGGATGTTCCCGAAACTGTAGGAATGGAACTGCGCCATTGCGTTCAGGTAGGCGGCAAGTGTTTCGCTCTTGCCCGCCTCAAGCTGCTGGATGAGGTAATCCACCGCTTGCTTGATAAGCTGCTGCGTGGGGTTGTCGCGCTGGCTGGTGCGCTGCTGGTAGGGTGAGTTGCTGCGGTTCGGCTGCGCCGCATTTTTGCTGTGCGGCGCGGCGTTGCTGGTTGCTGCGTATGTTGTAACGGTCGATGCCATGACGTTGCTCCTTCTGTGCTGCCCGCTGTGGGGCGATTTGCGTGCATGAGGAGGAGCACTGCCTGAAACATGAATTTCTTTGTTTGAGTGCTCCCGCTTCATGGCTTTTGCAACGGGCGGGGGCGGGAAGGTTCGGTCAAGGGCGCGCGGTCGTTGCGCGTTCATCGCAGCGCAGCGGAGACCCTTGACGGGTTCTTCCCGCCTCTGCTAGACCGTTGCCGGAAGCGGGAGCACGGAACGAAAGAAGAAATTTAGGGGGTGACTTTTGAGCAGCTCGCTCAATTAGAGATTGCTGAGAAGATTGGCCTCATTTCGTTTCCCGCTTGACTCTATACCTAAGTACAGGGTTTACCGTGGATTCATGGACAGCTTGAGCATCGGACAAGTGGCGAAGCGGGCGGGTATCAATCTTCAGACGATCCGGTACTACGAACGTCAAGGAATCCTCGCGCCGGTGTCCCGCACCGATGCTGGATATCGCATGTTTTCTTCGGAATCTGTGCGGCGGATTCACTTCATCAAGCGCGCTCAGGAGTTGGGGTTTTCCCTGAAGGAGATCAAGGACCTGCTTTCCTTGCGCCTCGAC
>JAJYGR010000176.1 GCA_021790655.1 Acidobacteriota bacterium
ATTCACCGCGCCGTTCTGGCTGTGTTGCAGATAGGGCGGCGCGTTGAACAGCAGTTCTATATGGGACTGCGGAATCAATTCCAGCCCCTTCCCATTGTCGTAATTCCAACTTTGCTGTTGGTCCGGTAGCAACTCGCGGACAAAATCGCCGCGGAGTTCCTGTTCCAGCCTTGGCGTTACCAGCACCAGCGGCGTCACCCAGTGGGGCTGCCGATTTTGTGTTTCAGTTACGTTGGCCAGCCAGCGTCCAGTCCACGACTGCGCGGAGGCAAAGCCGGAAATCAAAAGGAAGAGGATGCAAAAAGTGGGTCGTCGCATAGCTCGAATATTGCGACTCTAATGCAAAACATACGGATGGACAAATCGTATCTACACGTAAAAATACGATTTTATGCGAATGCAAGAATCCCCGAGCTAGTACTGGATTTACAAATACTGTGATTGAGAAATAAAGCTCGTCATCCTGAGCGAAGCGAAGGATCCAGACGGTAATGACGAAGACTATGTGGCGAATATTTTCTGGATTCTTCACTCGTCGCCGCGGCGACCCACGGCGACTTCCGTTCAGAATGACACCCTTGGATGTCCATTTATATGGACTATGAATCCGAGATGTGTGGATTATCGCTTGCTGGAAACAGCGCGCGCATCATGCACAATGCGGCCTTCGCTGATCGTCAGCAGAACTCTACCAGGCAATGTCCATCCATCGAAAGGCGTGTTCTTCGACTTCGATTTTGAGTCGCTCATCAGAAATTTCCATTGTTCTGCGACACGAAATACCACCACATCGGCGAACGACCCAACCGATAAGGAGCCGCGATGCTTCAATTGAAGAACTTTCGCAGGCCCACTGCTCAACAATGCAAGCAAGCGTGTCAGTGGCATCCTATGTTGCCGATGCAGTACCAGCAGAGAAATTCCCAGCGCGGTTTCGAGGCCGGTAATTCCATTTGGCGCTCGTTCAAACTCCTGCTCTTTTTCATGGATGGCATGGGGCGCGTGATCGGTCGCAATCGCGTCCACCGTGCCGTCGAGCAATCCTTCTATCAACGCAGCTCGATCTTCACTACTCCGTAGAGGAGGACTCATCTTGGCATGCGTGTCATAATCGCCGATGGCCTGCTCGGTCAGCGCGAAGTGGTGCGGCGCTACCTCGCAGGTGACATGCAAGCCGCTCCGTTTTGCGCGCCGGACGGCATCAAGCGCCTTTGCGGTGGAGAGATGAGCAACATGCAGATGGCCGTTGCTTTTCCCAAGGCGCGACAACAGTTCGATATCGCGCTCGACGATTCCACTTTCGGCCTCGCCAGGCATACCGCGCAGGCCCAACCGAAACGACAGGACACCCGCGTTCATACTGGCGTTCTGGGTGAGCCGTGTATTTTCCGCGTGCTGGATGACCGGCAGACCGATGCGCGACGCAGCCGCCAAAGACTCGTACATGATGGCGTCTTGCAGGATCGGCTTGCCATCGTCGGAGAAAGCGACGGCCCCAGCGGCCTTCAGCGCGCCATATTCCGTCAGCGCCTCGCCCAAGCTGCCACGCGTTGCGGCGGCAATCGGAAACACGCGCACAACAGCGTCACGCTCCGGCGACTGCATCCAGCGCGTAATTTCCGGCGAGTCATTTACCGGCAGCGTGTTCGGCATGGCGCACACACTGGTGAATCCCCCCGCAGCTGCGGCCCGCGTTCCGGTCGCGATGGTCTCTTTGTAACCTTGTCCAGGCTCGCGCAGATGCACATGCATATCGATCAAGCCCGGAGCGACAATCATACGGCTGGCATCAACGACGATGGCTTTTTCTTTTTTTGCAAGAGCATCCAGCCTGCCCGGTAGATCGACGGCCGCCACGCGGTCGTCCCTCAAAAGGAGATCGCGCTTTTCGTCCACCCCGCTGGAAGGATCGATGAGATGTCCGCCACGGATCAGAATGGTTGTCATCGTTTCCTGCTCTTCTTTTTGCTCTGCTTCGTTTTTGTCTGTAGCGCGCGAAATAGCAGCGCCATGCGGATTGCCGTGCCATGATGTACCTGCTCGGCCACGGCGGAGTTTGGGCCGTCCGCTACTTCGCTGGTGATTTCCAGACCACGGATCATCGGGCCAGGATGTAAAACGAGCGCCTTCGGAGCATAGGCAGACAGTCGTTCTGCATCGAGTTGATAGCGCTGGATATAGTCTTCGAGATCGAGATGCAGTCCGGCAAGCCTTTCCTTCTGGATGCGCAGCATCATCACAACGTCCGACTGCTTCAAAGCATCCTCAAAGTTGCGCTCGATCAGGACTCCGTGGCCAATCTCTGCGGCAGTCGATGGCAACAGCGCCTCCGGCCCGCAGAAGATGACCCTGGCTCCGAGCCTCGGTAGCAGAAGCGCATTCGATCGCGCGACGCGACTGTGCAGAATGTCACCCGCAATCGTTATTGTCAGACCCTGAAGCGCGCGCGCGGTGAC
Organism: Acidobacteriota bacterium; assembly: GCA_021790655.1. Taxonomy (GTDB): domain Bacteria; phylum Acidobacteriota; class Terriglobia; order Terriglobales; family Acidobacteriaceae; genus JAKAAZ01. Next base: position 2,457 of record JAJYGR010000176.1, read on the forward strand.
GGAATTTCGCTGCTTTGCGGGAAAGAGTCGGGAGAGAATCGTCCGTAGATCCAGCAGCGCTTGCGAAGGATGTTCATGGGTCCCATCGCCTGCATTCAAAATCGGAAGACCGGTAGTGTGCGCCAGCAGGTACGGCGCGCCAGAATTGGGATGTCGAAGAATGATGCACTCCGCGCCGAGCGCGCGCAGCGTGATGCCGGTGTCCTTTAGCGACTCGCCTTTTTCGATACTGGAAGACAACGCGCTGACCAGCACCGTATCTGCGCCGAGGGATTTCGCTGCAAGTTCAAAGGAGGTCCGGGTACGAGTGCTGGACTCATAAAACAGCAGCGCCACACGCCGCTTGGCGAGCAATTGCGCGCGACGCAGAACCGGCATCGTTTCCAGCCGGGAGGCTTGCACAAGAATTTCAATGACATCCTCCAGCGTAAAATGCGTGACGGACAGCGCTGAGCCGGGATGAACTTGCGTGGAGAAATCGGCGATTTGGCCGTTCTTTGGGTCTGCTTGATGTCGCGCCGCTGGCTTGATTCTGGCTGGCATAAATGAATGGCAGTGGAACGATGTTTCGGATATGAAAGTCTTACATACTGAAGCTGGATCGATTGGGATGAACCACGCACTCCCACCCTTTGCAAAGAAGCCGCAAAGGATGGGGCACCCAAAGGCAATAGTTCCAGGCCAGCCCGCCGAAAGCTTACACGATCTTCTCCATCAGCAGCACCTGCTCATCGTGATCCACTTCTTCCAGCTTAACTTCGATAATTTCCAGGTCTGTCGTTTGTATGGTCCGTCCAACGAAGGTGGCCTCGATCGGCAGTTCCCGATGACCTCGGTCAATGAGGGTCAACAGTTGTACTCGTTTTGGACGACCATGATCCATCAGGGCATCCAGCGCAGAACGGACTGTGCGTCCGGTATACAGAACGTCATCGACCAGCACAACATCGCGCCCAGTCACATCGAAGCCAAGGGCTCCGGGGTTGACCACGGGACGCAGATCCCGGGTCGAAAGGTCATCACGATAGAAATTGATGTCGAGCGTTCCTACATCGATGGGACGCTTTTCTATGACTGCAATCAGTTTCGCCAGTCGTTGTGCCAGAGGCAAGCCCCTGCGCTGGATACCGACCAAGGCAAGATGTTCACTGCCATTATTTTTCTCGACAATTTCGTGCGCAAGACGCACAAGGGTACGTTCAATTTCAGAAGAAGACATCAGGCGGGATTTTTCCCGCAGTGCGTACGTGCCATGGGAGCTTTCCTGAATTTTCTTCATATTCTCCGCTTGATCATACGAGGCGAATCGGGGAGTGGGCAAGCAGGAACGAAGGTTTGCCCCCTGGATGCTTGCATTGCCACAGGGCGCTGGCCAGGCTTTTTACGCTGAATCAAGTCCATTGTCCTCTTAATTTTTAATTTTTTTGTGGAATCGCAATCCAATTGAGCCCGTGCTCCGTTCCAGCTATAGAAAGTTTACTCCCGACTTAGTCACTTGATCGCGAAAGAGCGAGAGGAGTGAGTGATGCACGCGAGTTTTGGAGCCGTTAGATGACACGCGCAGAAAAAATGATTGTGCATTTCGGAGATAGGGGCCACTTGCCCTTTAAGAAACCTGACTGGCAGTACAAACCAATCGGAAACTAGAGCATTTCCTGTCGGGGTGTTGACGGTCGGGGGAAAGAGTCGTGCTCACCCACCCTAAGTTTTTGTTAACACTTGACCTGAAAATGCTCTAAATACACACCGCTTAATAAAACGTAAATTTCATAACCCAAATAAGTCGTATGGAGGAAATTATGGCACTGGAAGACGTAACGAAAACAGAGCTTTACAGCAAGATTGTGGATCGCCGTTCATTTGTG
>JAJYGR010000326.1 GCA_021790655.1 Acidobacteriota bacterium
GTGTTCTGTCGCCTTCATTTCATTCCACCATTCCGCGGCAACCGCTGGATAGATGGCCGCCACTCCGCCGTCCTTATTCCAGTCCGCCAGAACGCTGCGCTGTGCCGTGGCCCGGAAACCGACAGTGTCTTCCTGGGGCTGCGCCTGATAGTGCGGATCCAGCGCAAACAATGCGTCGTTGGGAGTATTGGCGCGAATCCAGAGGAAAGCCTGCTCCCATGGATTATGGGTTTGGCTCCAGGGCCATTCAATGTGCGCGAGCGATGGATATATGTAAATCTGCGCGGTGAACATGATGCCGGCAATCGCGGTAAAGCATCCAATCCATGCCCACCAGCGGCGTCGCAGAATGTATTCCCCCAGCACGCTGCCAAGAAGCAGGAAAAACAATATATAGATCAGTTGAAAAGCGCGAAGAGGTTGCAGGCGCGCCAGTAATATCGAGTCCTGGGTACGGGCAAAACAAACGGCGAACAATAGGGCGAGGGTTCCGACATACAGGGATGCGGCGGAGATACGGCTGTAGTTCGATTTCAGGCTAAAGCCGCGACTTGCCCAGAAGATGGCAGCGGCCGCCAATGGAGGGAAAAGTCCAAAAATTTCATACCAAGCCCACTGGTTCAGGAAGAAGTACAAACGGCTCGCCGCTGCAATCTTGTAAGCAGGAGAGTTTCCGAGAAGGTTTCCCGCATGAGAGGCGGTAAATCCAATGGCCATAACCAGAACAGCGATGCCAGCCAGCCAGTTCCAACGTTGTGCGCGCAACAGGCCCAACGCGATGACATAACCGATGGCATATGCGGCCATAAGCGGATGCAGTACAAAGGCCGCGATCAGGCACAATGTGCTTGCAAGGATGCGACGCTCCAGCACATAGGCAATTGCGAGCAGAGTGGCTGGAGTGGAAAATGAGCGGGCCGTCAAATAGGGATCGATAAAGAAAATAGCAGAGCCTGCGACCGGAAGCGTCAACGTGGCCGTAATCAGCAGAATTGCCCCCCAGCGTGCCTTCGGGTTGGTGAATAGCAGGCAGCTCAGTCGCCAGCACGAGAAAAGCATGAGCGCGAGTGAGACTACGTAGGTTGCAAACAGTGCATAGGCCAATGGGATGTGCAACGCGCGGATTGACCAGCCTAGCGTGAAGGAAAATAGAGAATGTTTTAAATGGGGCAGAACATATTCTGCATGAAGCGGGAACAGCGAGGGATGAATGACTTTTTCGATTCCAGCTACATAAATGGCTGCATCGTCAACATACGGATGGTAGCCCTGGATCAAAAGGGCCAGAAATGTCAGGCCAGAGAGAAAAACGAACGGTTGCTGCAAAAGGACCAAAATCCTCTGCCAGAGCGAGGACTGAGCGATGGATTCCGTGGTGGGAGAAACCTGTTCCGACTTTTTTTTCTCTAAGAGAAGTAAGGCCAAGCATTCCTCCTAATGTCTCGCATAAGCGGCATGCTGGAGAACGGATGGAGTGGCCGTGGATCTGTGGATCTAAAGATGGCTGCAAGACGCAATCGAGGAAATCCTTTCAAAATCCATTTTTCTTTATCAAATTGCATCCAAGCGTAGCGGATATAGGCTTCCAATGTCTATGAAAAGCGTACATGCATGCGCGGCCTGGCGTGGGTGATGTCTGGAACATATTGCTATTGGGTTACGGCTGCCGCAGCGTTCGCTTTCATGGCGATCGCTTTCTGAGCGGCGTTTTCCAAGGCCTGCGCCTGAGGAAGTAACGTCACCGCCTTACCGATCATAGGGTCCCAGGCAGCGCGAATCTTCAGTCCTTCTTCCTGACCGAAGACGGAGGTAAAAAGTTCGCTTTTGATGCTCATATCGATCCAGTCGCGAACTCCACCGATGTCCTGCTGTGTCCACGGAATCTGCTTGCTTGTCAGGAACGCCTCAAAGTCTTTGATGACCGAATCATCGACCTGAAAATCTTTTGTGATGTTGTGATTGCTGCGATAGTGGTTCGCAAAATTGAAAAAAGCGAATTGGTCTAAGAGGACGTCTTGAAAATGGTTGGACTTGGGCGTATCGACTTTCACGTCCGGGGTGATCCCACCTCCGCCGTAAACCGCGCGGCCGGAATCAGTCAGCTTGACTTCGCGGTTCGCGTCGCTGTGCGGACGGTCTGCGGGGTTGAAGAAGTAGTCATACATGGAAACGCCTGCGTAGTTGCGCTGGATCAAGCGGCCGCTCGGAGTGTAGTAGTGGTAGGTCGTCAAGGCCAGTGCGGTGCTGTCAGAGAGTGGATAGACCGTCTGGACCAGCCCTTTTCCAAAGGTCGTTTCCCCGGCGATCAAAGCGCGATCGTGGTCCTGCAACGCTCCGCTCACGATTTCCGCTGCGGAGGCCGTTCCACGATTCACCAGGATCACAATCGGATAATCGCGTCCTTGCTCTCCACGGGTCGCGCGATAGGTGATCGGTGGAAAAGCCCGGCCACGCTGCGAGACGATCACTTGCCCCTTTTGGAGAAAGTCTCCAGAAACCGAAACCGCTTCGCTCAGCAGGCCACCGGGATTGCCGCGCAGGTCGATGATCAGACCATGAATAGGCCCCATCGCCTGCAATGCATTGGTGACTTCGTGTCCCGTAGCTTCTTCCGCGAAGTCTTTGATGTGAATGTAGCCCACGCCGGGTTGAATATTGAACGCAAGATCGACGCTGGTGCGTGGAATTTCCGCGCGAATAAGATGGAATACCAACGGTTGTGGTACGCCTTCTCGTCCCATGGTGACATCCACAGGCGTACCTTTCGGGCCTTTCAGCAGGGTAGCCACGTCGAGGGTGGTAGCGCGCTTGAGTGTTTTACCATCGGGGCCCACTCCGTTGATCGGTTTTCCATTAATGGCCAGGATTACGTCACCGGGATGGATTCCGGCTTTATAGGAAGGAGTGCCGACAAAGGGTATATCGACGACAATCTTGTCGCCGAGTGGCATAATCTGCATGCCAACGCCGTAGTATTTGCCGCTTTGCTCCTCACGCATTTCCGCAAATGCCTTTGGATCGTAAAAGTTCGAGTGGGGATCCAGAACATGCAGCATATCGGGAATGGCGCCGTCGTAAATGGCGGTATCGATGCGGTTTTTTGTCATCGGTTCCGCGTAGTTCTGTTCCACGACGCTGTAAACATTCGTGAACTGCTTCAGGCTGTCCCGCAGCGTGGACTGATCGCTGGCCGTTTGAGCGCCGACGTTGCGATCTAAAAAAGCCCCTGCTATTCCGCAGGAAACAAGGAATACAACCACGAGGAACAGCGAGCGCAGAGTACGGGAGGTCATGAACCGAGGGGTCCTTTTATTGCAAGTGATCAAAAACGGGAGCAGTTAATTTACAAAAAAGCTGCGACTGCAAACTATCCCTCAGTGTAGCACTCTGGCGCCAAAGAATGCGCCGACGGATCGACTTGTATGCACTTGTTTTCATTGCTTCGAAAGGATTGCACAGGATGCGGTTAGAATGAGAGGAACGGAATCGACCTGCATTGTGGTGACGGATTTTCGAATTGGACATGGACGTTCAAAAAATGCAGTCCATGGAGGAAACCCGTTTCATCACAGCAGGCTTTGGATGGTATGAGCTACACGATGATGTTTAGAGCAGTTGCGCGCGTTTTTCTACCTTTGGCCATGGCTGTCACCTTGTGCATCCACGGCACGGCTCAAACCCCCGACGCTCCTCAAACCAAAGGCGCGGCCCCAGCAAAAGGCACTTCTGTCTTTAGCTCGAGCTTGAGTGCGAACTCCAATAACGATCTGGCCAGCATCTACGGCACGCCCGTGGTGCAGATTGTCGCTCGCGTGAACGATCGGGTCATCACCAACTCCGACATCGCACGCGCGCAGACACAGTTGGACCAGGACGCCCACCAGAATAATTGGACGCTCGAGCAGTACAACCGCAATGAGAAGAATCTTCTTCGTGACCTGATCGACCAGCAGCTTCTTTTGTCCAAAGGGAAACAGCTTGGCATAACGGGTGATACAGAGCTGATCAAGCGCCTGGATGAGATTCGGAAACAAAACCATCTTGAGTCCCTGGAAGACCTGGAAAAGGCCGTCGAGCAGCAGGGCATTTCCTACGAAGATTTCAAAGCCAACATTCGCCACGGCATTATTACGCAGCAGGTTGTGCGCGACGAGGTTGGCAGCAAAATGCAGATTTCGCAGGCGGAAATCGAGAAGTATTACAACGATCATAAGGACAGCTATACCCAGCCGGAATCGGTCCATCTAAACGAGATTCTTATCCCAACCAGCGACAATGCCACCAGCAGCGAGTTGGCGGCAGCCGACGCCAAGGCCAAAGACATTGAAGCCAAGCTAAAAGCTGGCGCGAGTTTTACCGACATGGCGAAGAAATATTCCGGGGGGCCGACGGCAGCGCAAGGCGGAGACCTGGGACAATTTCGGCGTGGAGCTTTGGCGAAGGTCCTGGAGGACCAGACGTTCAATCTTCCGGTCGGAGGGTACACGGTGCCGATTCGCACCAAACAGGGCTATATAATCCTGCAAACCACAGACCATACCCCGGGTGGCGTTGCTCCCTTGCAGAAGGTGGAACCGGAGATTGAGCAGGCGCTTTACCTCCAGAAGATCCAGCCTGCGGTGCGGACCTATCTGACCCGTCTGCGCGACGAGGCATACATCGATATTCGGACTGGCTATGTGGACTCCGCTGCCAGCCCCAACGAGAGCAAGCCGACCTATGCTGCTTACGCGCCTCCTCAACCGAAAAAGAAAAAAAAGAAGAAGAACCGTTTTGACCGACGCGATGTACGATTCGCGCGCGCGAAGACTGGAAAAGCGACGCAGCCAGTTATGGCTTCCGCTGTCGCTCCAACTGCTGTTGGAGTTGCCGGCGAAAGCGTGAAGTCCAGCAATGGTCCAGCGGTTACAACTTCCGCCGCCACTGCGACCCACTCGCGCTTCAAACGGTCGCATGCAAAGAAGCAGATGGCCCGCAAAAGTAAGCGCGTGAAAGTGCGGTTCGGCCGTACGCCCAATACACGCGTCTCCGATGAGCAGGTAGCCACGACGGCGAGCAGTAACGCTCAACAAACTCCATCGGCAGATGCGGCTGCTCCCCAGGCAAATGCCGTTGCGGATACTGCCGCAGGTTCAGATGTGCAGCCGTTGGGGCCAGATTTGGAGCACAACCCGACCATTACTCAGCCCGTCCAGCAGAAGCGCCGGTTTAGCGATGAGGCGCGTAACAAGGCGCAGATGGAAGCAAGGAAAAACGCCAGGAAAAATGCCAAGAAGAACCACAAGAAAATAAAGAAGGCCAAAAAGCTCAAGAAGGACAACGCGAAGGCCACGCCATTGACACCAGCGGAACAGGCGGCCCAGAAAGTGCAGTCCGCGCCGCTGGGACTTGAGGGTGCAACGGCTACAAAGAAGAAGAAAAAGAAGGTCAGGGTCAAAAATGGCGAGAAGACACGCCTGAGTGACCAGAAGAAAAGCAGTCAGAAAAATGGGAGTAGCAAGAAGGGTAGTTCCTTGGACACGTCGAGCTCGCAAAAGCCGACGTCGAATGGTAACGGAGACACGACGACTCCGACTCCGCCTGCCGCTAGCGCTCCCACAAACCAGCCGCAGTAAGGGCCATCGCATAATGTTGGCTGTTGCTCGACTATGCCCAAGGTTTTGGGCCCAAAGGTATTGGTAGGAGTCGTGCAATTTGCAAACAGTTTCAGCATGTTGTTGAGCCAAAGCAAGAGGAGGAACGCGTGAAAGATTTCTTTCTTGCAGATGCCGCAAAGCACAGGGGCCGCAATGTGAGATCGCATTTTCTGGTGGCCGCAAAACAGTTGCGTGATCGCAACGACGGCAACGGCAAATATCTTTCCATTACATTGTCGGACCGCACAGGCCGACTCGATGGCCGAGTCTGGGACAATGCTGAGATGTGGGCCGCGAAGTTTGAGCCAAATGACTTCGTCGATGTGCGCGCCTGTGTCGATGAATTCAATGGCAAGTTTCAACTGCGCGTGCTGGAGATCCAACGGCTGGAGCCAGGCCAGATCGACCTTGGAGACTTTCAGCGCAAGACCACCCGCGACATCGATGCTTTGTGGAACCAGCTTCGCGCATCGGCTGAGAGCTTTACAGACCCAGACTTGAAACGTCTGGTATTTGCCTTTCTCGATGATCCGGAGATTGCGGGCCGTTATCAGGCCGCGCCTGCGGCAAAGTTTATGCACCATGCCTGGATTGGCGGCCTGCTGGAACACGTCGTCGATCTGCTGGAGTTTTGCGATTTGGCTGCCGGTCATTTCCCGCTGATCCATCGCGATCTGCTAAGGACAGGAGCGATCCTGCACGACATCGGCAAAATCTACGAACTCAGTTGGGAGCGCGGGTTTGAGTACACACTGGAGGGCCAATTGATCGGCCACATCTCCATCGCAACGCGTCTGCTGGATGAAAAAATAAAGACCCTGCCGGACTTCCCCAGGCATCTCCATACGCTGGTCGAGCACATGGTTTTGAGTCATCACGGGTCGTTGGAATTCGGTTCACCGAAACTGCCGATGATTCCAGAAGCCGTCTTGCTCCACTATCTCGACGATGCGGAAGCCAAGATGCTCGCGATACAGGAAGTGTGTCAGCCGCTGTCGGAAGGCGCGGCTGCGCCGGTATACATCGATCGAGTCCGAGCGCTGGAGCGGCCATTAGTAAACACGCGGCAATATCTGGCAGAGGCCAGGAAAGAGTAAGCGATGGCCTATCTTCTGAAGAGCGAGCCGGATGTATATTCGTTCAGCGATTTACAGCGCGACGGCGAAACCGTCTGGGATGGGGTGACCAATCCACAGGCGGTGAAATACCTGCGCGAGATGCAGCCCACGGACAAGCTTGTGATTTATCACACCGGCGGCGAGCGCAGCGCAGTCGGTACGGCGACCGTAGTCAGCGTAGATGCCAGCGATCCGAAAGTGCCGCTGGTTCGCATTCGCTGCGGCAGGCCGATCGCGCCGAAGACACTGTCGGACATCAAGCTCGAAGCTACGAAGGCGAAAAAGTTATTCGCCAATTCGCCGCTATTGCAGCAGGGACGCCTGTCCGTTGTTCCTCTTACAGAAGCTGAGTATGCGTGGTTGGTCATAGGGTGAGACCGCTCTATGCGGGCAACCGACTTCCAGGCAGATAATATCTTTTAAAGAAAGCGAAATTTCAGGGTCATAATTCATGCTCCGTTTTTCTACCGCAGGGGAGTCGCACGGCGAATGCCTGATTGCCATGGTTTCCGGCATGCCCGCTGGCGTGCCGATCGATGAAGCCAAGATGAATCGCGAGCTGTGGCGGCGTCAGCAGGGCTATGGTCGCGGCGGTCGAATGCGTATCGAGCGGGACACGGCACAGATTTTGTCCGGTGTGCGCCATGGCAAGACCATTGGCTCGCCGATTGCCATTCGCATCGAAAATAACGACTGGAAAAACTGGACGGAAAGTCTTCCCGTTGTCGCCGGTGATCCGACTAAGCATAAAGCTGTGGCTTCGCCTCGTCCCGGACATGCGGACCTCGCGGGCGCGCTGAAGTACGACTTTCCGGATGCGCGCTACGTGCTCGAACGCGCGTCTGCCCGCGAATCGACGGCCCGCGTGGCTGCTGGAGCAGTCGCCAAACAATTGTTAGCGGAGTTAGGGATCAACATTGCAAGTCATGTGATTCGCGTTGGCAGTGCGGAACTGGATCGGGTAGCGGAGTGGAGTGAGATTGAGGCGCTGCTGCATCGCGAGGAGGTTCTGCTCGGTTGCGTCGATGAAATGGCAGAGCAGCGCATGAAGGCCGTGGTCGATCAGGCGCTGCGCACCGGCGACTCCGTTGGCGGAGTGTTCGAAGTGGTGGCGCATGGAGTGCCACCGGGCCTGGGAACGTATGCCAACTGGGATGAGCGACTGGATGGCCTGCTGGCGTTTGCCGTGATGTCGCTCCAGGCGGTGAAGGCTGTTGAGATTGGACGCGGCGTAACTGCGGCGGCGGCATTCGGTTCAGTGGTGCATGACTCGATCCACTACGCTCAGGAACAGGAAGCAGATCGTCACACGCGTTTCGCTCGGGACCAGAACAACGCCGGCGGTATCGAAGGTGGGATCTCCAACGGAGAAGATGTCATCGTTCGCGGCTATCTTAAGCCAATTTCGACATTGCGACGTCCGCTCGGCTCCGTCAGTTTCTCCACACGAGAGGAGGTCAAGGCCGCGTATGAGCGATCTGACGTCTGCGTGGTGCCGGCTGCTGGTGTTGCGGCGGAAGCGATGGTGGCCTTGACATTGGCTAAACTCGCAATCGAAAAGTTCGGTGGCGACTCCATGCGAGAAATGGTGCGAAACTATCAGGGGTACTGCGAGCAAATTCGTAGATTCTGAAAGTTAAAAATAGTCCTCATGATTTATCCGATTGTGAAATATCCCGACCCTGTTCTGCAGAAGCCCGCAGAGCTCATTACCACGTTCGACGCGAACCTGCGTCAGTTAGTGGACGATATGTTTGCCTCCATGTATGACGCGCAGGGCATCGGGTTGGCGGCACCGCAGATTGGTCTTTCACAACGTCTGACGGTCATCGATCTTAGCTTTCAAAAAGATCCTAAACAGAAAATTGTTTTAATCAATCCGGAAATCGTCGAAAAGAAAGGCAAGCAGGTTGAGGAAGAAGGATGCCTGAGCCTGCCTGAGATTCGCGACCGGGTCGTGCGAGCGGCACAGGTAAAAGTGCGGGCACTGGATGCGCATGGCAAGCCCGTGGAAGTGGATGGCGAGGAACTGCTGGCCCGCGCGCTCCAGCATGAGATCGACCACCTTGACGGCATTCTTTTCATTTTTCGCCTGAGTCGGTTGAAACGCGATCTGCAACTGCGGAAGATCCGCAAATTGCAGAAAGCTGGCGATTGGTAAACGATGCGCCTCGTCTTTTGCGGGACCCCGCAGTTCGCTGTGCCGACACTCGAAGCCATTCTGAGCGCCGGCCATACCGTGCAAATGGTTCTGTCGCAACCGGACAAACCGAGTGGCCGCGGCATGGAAGTCAGGGCCTCCGCAGTGAAGCAATTTGCCCAGCAGCATGGACTCCCCATCGCGCAGCCGGAGAAGATTCGCAACAATTTTTCGCTCCAGCAGCAGCTCACAGAACTGGCTCCGGACGCAATCCTCGTGGTGGCTTACGGACGGATAATTCCCTCGTGGATGCTGGCGCTGCCGCGCTTCGGCAATCTCAACCTGCACGCATCGCTGTTGCCGAAATATCGTGGGGCCGCGCCGATCCAATGGGCCGTCGCCAACGGGGAAACGCAGACGGGTGTGACCACGATGAGGATCGATGAAGGGCTCGACACGGGAGATATTTTGCTCCAGCAGTCTGTGCCGATTTTGCTTGGTCAAACCGCTGTGGACTTGTCTCCTGTTTTAGCGAATGTGGGCGCAGAGTTGATGGTGCAGACACTTGCAGGTTTGGAAAACGGCACACTGCATGCAACGGGACAAGACCATCTACAGGCGACACTTGCGCCGATCCTACAGCGTGAAGATGGCCGCATCGACTGGCACCATACTGCGCAGAAAATCTTCAATCGCTGGAGAGGCTTTCAGCCGTGGCCCGGAGCGTTCACTTTCTTTCGCGGGAAAAAGTTGAGCCTGCACGCAATGCGCGTGGTCGATTCCACCGTGGCCCCGCCGGGAACGCTGACGCGGAGCGGCAACCATCTTTTTGTCGCGTGTGGGGAAGGCACCTCCCTGGAGGTCGTGGAATTGCAAGTGGAAGGGAAGCGTCGTATGCCGGTCGATGCGTTTCTCAACGGGATTTCCCTCACGTCCGGCGAGCGGCTGGAGTAACGCAAATGCCCGCTGCCATTGCGCCTGCCCGTCAGGCCGCCTTCGACATACTTCGCAAAGTCGGCCTGGAACTAGGCAACAGCGATTCGCTGCTCCATTCCCATCAGGTGGATGCACTCTCACAGCCGGACCGCAACCTTTGCACCACCCTGGTTCTTGGCACACTGCGCTGGCAACGCGTGCTCGATGCGGAGTGTCGCCGGTTCCTGTCTCGTCCAGACTTGTCTCTGCCGGAAGATGCAATGTTGGCATTGCGTGTCGGCGCGTATCAGCTTTTATTTCTGGATCGCATTCCTGTTCACGCTGCAATTTTTGAGTCGGTCGAATGGGTGAAGCATTCAGAAGGAGCGCGTCAGGCTGGATTGGTGAACGCCGTACTGCGCAAGGTGGCTGCGCTGCCGAAGACACGCACTTTTGCAGCAGAACTGGCGTATCCGGAATGGATGGTCGCGCGCTGGCGCAAATTCTATGGGGTAGAGGCTTGCAAGCGAATTTGCGAGGAAGGCCAGCAGGAACCGCATACCACGCTTCGTTTGATGACGCCGGATGCTGAAGAAGCGCTTCGCTTACATGGAATCGCCGTGGAACCGGGAGCGTTTCTGGCGAAGGCGCGATCGATTGCCAGCTCGGAAATCGGCAGCGTTCTCACACACACTCAACTTCAGGATGAAGGCTCACAGTTGGTCGCGGAACTGGTGGGTCATGGGGCGCGAATTCTGGATTGCTGTGCCGCTCCCGGAGGAAAGACGGCAGTGTTGCTGCAAAATAATCCACTCGCGCAAGTGATGGCTTGCGATATCCACTTGACCCGACTGGCGATCATGCAACGCAGGCTGGCGTCTACTGCGGGCCACAGCCGTATTGAATATCGAGTGGCCGACGCGGCGGGTCTTCGCGACGTTGGTCCATTCAACAGAATCTTATGCGATGTTCCCTGTACCGGCACTGGCACTCTGGCGCGCAACCCAGAGATCCGTCATCGTTTGCAGCCACAGGAGATGGCCCGCCAGTCGGAGCGCCAACGGGCCATCCTCGCTTCTGCTGTCCGTCTGCTTGCTCCAGGCGGTCGGCTGCTGTACGCGACCTGTTCGCTGGAACCGGAAGAGAATGAGCAGGTCGTCGAAGCATGTTTGCAAGCGGCCAGAACATCGGTGCATGGTCTGGCGAGGCTCAATGTGCGCGAGGAGTTTGATCGACTCGAACAACAGGGAATCGTAAAGGGCGAAGCGGTAGCGACATTGCGGAGCAGTGGATTTCGCGATGGCTACCTGCGTACGTTGCCGGGAGAGCATCCCTGCGATGGTTTTTTTGCTGCGCTGATCGAGCGCAGCTAGCTTCTTTGCGATCGGCGGGAATCGGACCTTACGGTTGGACGGTCAGTTGGATCGTTGCACCTACAAGGATGCGCGTTCCGGCGCTCGGAACTTGCGCGATGACGGTCCCGGATGGAACAAACTTCTGCATCGGTGCCGATCCAGGTGTAGTTGTAGCTGCTTTTACACTGGCGGAGCTGGAAGTGGGCGCTGAAGCATCGTTCGGTGCCGGTGGTGGAATTGGTTTTAGCGCATCGAGAAGTGGAGCCAGCTTAAATCCAGCGTGCATGATGCTTAACGCTGCGGTCGTAAACGATTCCCCGGTCAGGTCGGGCATCACTCTGTAGTCGTCCGGTTCAAGCGCGGGCTGTGCTGTCAGAATGCTGACTTTTGGCCCTTGCACATCCGTTGCATGTGCCATTGGAGTCTGCGCAATCGTAGTATTTTCCGGCGCATACGCATAGGGAATCGTAACGACATTGCCCACCTTCAATCCTCTACTCCGAATGGTGATGGTCGCCATGGTTGCATCCATGCCTTCGACAGCAGGGATGGCAACTTTTTGTGGCCCGAGGCTTTCAGTAACACGCACACGCCAAGACTTGCGTACCAGCGTGCCTGGCGCTGGACTCTGTGTAAGTACGCGTCCAGCGGGTTGCGTCGTGCTGTAGTAATGGCCATCGATGGCTGCCTGCAGGCCGCGCGCATGGAGATGATTTACCGCATCCGGCACAGTGAGGCCGGACAAGGAAGGGACGTGGACCTCAGCTCCATGAATGGCGAACCGCATGGTAATCAGCGCGGAGACAAGCGAGATTGCCAGCAGGACCAGTAAAGCGGAAAGCGCGCGAAAGATATGCAGCATGGAGGTCTGCTTCTTCCTTTAATCTGCGTATTCGATTGTGTATTCAATCTTTGCAGTTTTAGCAATCATCCCTGCAACCGAACAATATTTTGTTTCTGAAAGATGAACGGCGTCTTCCATGGCTTTGTGAGATACACCGCCAGTCACTCTATAGATCAGCTTGACGTGAGCAAAGACTTTTGGCGGCTCCGCTGCCTGTTCTGCAACCGCAGAAACGGTCAGGCCGGTAAACGGCTCGCGCTTCTTTTTCAGGATGGAGACGACATCGATCGCGGTACAGCCGCACAGTCCCATTAAAACAACTTCCATCGGGCTGGCTCCTTGCGTGTGGGCCGCATCGCCATCCAGTGTGATGGTGTGGCCGCTATTGGAAAGTCCATCGAAAGTCATTTCGCTTTTCCAGGTAACATTTGCCTGCATGGTTCTTGCTCCTCAAGTATCAATTTTTCAAGACGTTTAGAGCAGTTCCACGGTTACTGTAACCCGGCCAACGATTACTCGGTACAGCATTTCTAAAGGAAAAGCTGCGCGGAAATCTATCCCGCTGAGTACACCTACCATGGAACCGCTCTAGCGCCGGTTATCTGTCGCTGGCTCGGGATGGATGAAGACGCGCGCGATCTGCGGCATCTCCGATTTTACCTGGTCTTCCAGCGCGGTGATCAGCGCGTGTACATCGGACATGGCGCGATCGTCGGGCAAAGTGCAGTGGCAGGAAATCTGCATTCGGTCGCGGACCTTCGATACCACCACATCATGCACATCCAGAATATCTGGAAATTCTCGCGCAATGCGGCGCAATTGAACTTCGAGCGCGGCATCCTCGCTACGGCGCGCTTCCACTTCAATCGTGCCCCGCTCGCTTTCAATGTGGGTGAGGATGGTATCGATTTCCGGTACATCGGCCCGCGTTTCGCTTTCGATGGTCGTCACCAGGGTGTGCGCCTCGCGCAGGCTCAAGCTCTCGGGTAACTCGAGGTGTTGTTCCAGGTGCAGCTTTCCATCGTAATGCTGCACGCTGAGGTCGTGTACGGAAAGGTTATGTCGCGCGGCGGCAATGCGGACGCGATCGAAAATACTTTCTGATTGACCGGCGCGTGGGACCACGTTCACCACAACATCCGCATCGGGAAGAATACGATGGACGGCGTCCGCCACTTGGTCCTTGATCTGTTCTGTCCGCTGGAAACTGAGATTGCGCGGCATTGCCACGGTGAGATCGGCAAAATAATGATTGCCGGAGAGTCGAAGCCGCACGCGCTCAATTCCCAGAATTTCCGGCAACTGCCGCAACGACTCCGTCACCTGGCGGCGCACCTGGATGGGAGCGGCATCGGTCAAAATATCTACAGTTTGCCTCGCCAGTTTCCAGCAGACCTTCAAAATAATGATGGAAACAACCACGGCGGCCAGCGGATCGCCCAGATGCAGCCAGTACATGTGCAAACGTTGTGCCGCAAGCCCAGCCAGTAGTCCGCCGATAACGGCGAGGCTCGACCAGATGTCCATGCTGAAGTGCAGCGCGTCTGCTTCCAGCGCCTGGCTCCTGGTCTGCCGGGCTACCCGGCCCAGCACTCGCGAGCGCAACAAGTCTACTGCCATGGATAGGAGCAAAACGGCAAAAGGCCAGATGGAAAGCTTCAGCGGCGGAGCATGGCCCACGATGCGTTCAAAGGCTTCCCATAAGATCCATAGAACAGAAGCAATCATCAGCAACGTTTCTGTAAACGCAGCCAGATTTTCTATCTTGCCGTGGCCATAGGTGTGGGACTCATCGGCTGGCCGGTCCGAGACCGTGACGGATGCGAGGATGAGCGTGGAGGCAATGAGATCCAGTCCCGAGTGCATCGCTTCCGACAACATACCGATGCTTCCCGACTGAAGCCCGGTCCATAGTTTCAGGAAGGCCATGACGGCAGCCGCCAGCACCGATATGGCGGCAGTGCGCTTCTTGGCGGAGGCATCGGATGCTTTTCTACCAGAGATGGAGACGAGACGCGCCATTTTATTTAGCTGTTGCTTCGATTGCGTAGCTTGATGCTCATGCTTTCACAGCGCGATAGAGCCCCGCAATGCCAAAAGTATAGGGTGTCCAGGAAGCCTGGACGAATCCACAGGCTCGCAGCATTGTCTGTAGTTCGTCCGGTTCTGGAAAACGATGCACGGAATGCGGCAGATAGGTGTAAGGTGCGATCGAACCGGACAGCATTTTGCCGATACGCGGCAAAACGTGGCGAAAATACAACTGATAGATGCGGCCCAATATGCCTTTAGGCTCGCTGAAGTCGAGAATGCCCAGCTCCCCGCCAGGCCGCAGCACGCGATGCATCTCTTTTAGGCCCGCTTCATAGTTGGCGAGGTTACGAAATCCGAAAGCTGACGCGATCAGGTCTACCGAGTTGTCTGGAATCGGCATGTGGAGCGCATCTGCCTCAATCGCGACAGCGCCTTGAGAAGCGAATTTCTGTTGACCGCGCACCAGCATGGCATGTGCAAAGTCGAGCGCGAGCAGCGGCTTGCTATCTGACGGACGATGACGCAGCAGCGCCAGCGTCATATCTCCAGTGCCGCAGCACATATCGACGACCGTGGCATCCGGCCTGCGTAAAATGGGCGCAAACGCTCGCGCGGTACGCCGCCACCATACGCGAGCGATATTGGCAGACAATACGTGATTCAGCAGGTCGTATCGCGGCGCGATGGTGTTGAACATTGCTTGTACTGCGAGGCTGGCGCTCTGCTCGTCCATAGCTCCTGCTGGCTCGGCGCCTCTCGCCGGGATAGTCATACGCCGCGCTCCCTCACCACGCGCAGCATGGATTGAATGGCGACCAGCAGTTCTTCCTGGCTTACGTCTTCGATCACGGTGGCAAGGCCGATGGTCGTCGGCAATACGAAACGATGCGCGTTTTGCAAATGTTTTTTGTCCGCGGAAGTGTGCTCCAGCAATTTCTTCGCTGAGGCGCGAAAGCGCGGAAAGGGGCCCAGTCGAAAGATGAGTTCTTCGATGCGCGCAGCTTCCTTCGCGGAGAGCGCCGACCGTGCCGCGGCCAGTTGCACCGCTGCCAACATACCCCAGGCCACGGCTTCGCCGTGCAATAGAGTGCTGTAATGCGTGGCCGCTTCGATTGCATGTCCCACGGTGTGGCCAAGGTTCAGCAACATGCGCTGGCCGGACTCGCGTTCGTCCGCGCTGACGATTTCGGCCTTGATGCGGACGGAAGTTTCTATGGCTTGCGTCAATACTTTTTCATCACCTGCCAGAAGCTTGTCGAGGTTGCGTTCCAGCCAGGTAAAGAAGCGAAGGTCCCCAAGCACAGCAGCTTTGACGCTTTCCACCAATCCAGCGCGCAGTTCTCGTGGCGGCAATGTGGAGAGAATTCGAGGATCGGTAAACACGGCTACGGGGTGATGAAAACTGCCCAGCAGGTTTTTCCCCACTCGAAGATTTACTCCCGTTTTACCGCCAAGTGAAGAGTCAATTTGTGCAAGATAAGTTGTGGGCACCTGAACGTAACGAATTCCGCGCATGTAGATCGCAGCCAGAAAGCCAGCCATGTCGCCGATCACTCCTCCGCCCAACGCCACCAGCAGCCCGTCGCGTTTGGCCCCGGCACGACTCAGTTGCTCCGCAAGATGCTCTACCGTGGCCAGCCGCTTGTGCCGCTCTCCTGCAGGAACGAACAGGGTGATGACATCGACATTCTTCGCAACGAAAGAAGCTTGAAAAGCCTCACCCCAAAGCGCCCAGATTTCAGGAGAGGTGATGACGAAAACGGCCTGCTGCTCGCCACATGAGAGGCGAATATGGTTTGCCAGCCTGGCCAGCAGGCCAGGCTGCACGAAGACGGGGTAGTCTGCCGACGCTGCTTTGACTCGAATGGAACGCATGCTGATGTTCATCCTATCGCAGGATGTAAATTTCTCTTATACGCAGCGACCCTCCAACGCTAGAAATAGGCTGACTGCGTGCTACTCTCAAAATCGTGGAGAAGCCTGAATTGCCTTATTGGATTGTGGTTGGCGCAGGTATTGCAGGCCTGCGCGCGGCGCTCACCCTGGCAAGCGCGGGTGAGGTGACTCTCATCACAAAAGAAGTTGCGTCGGAGTCGAACACGCATTACGCGCAAGGTGGAATCGCCGTTGCCATGGGCGGCTCCGAAGACGTCCATCTACATGAGCAAGACACCATTCAAGCTGGCGATGGCCTGGTCTTCGGGCCTGCGGCACGCTTGCTGGTGGAGGAAGGCCCGGCGCGGGTAGCGGAATTGCTGGCGTGGGGAACGAACTTCGATCGTGAGCATGAAGGCCGCAAGCCAGGCAAACTGATGCGCACCCGCGAAGGCGCCCATAGTCTTCCCCGCATTCTGCACGCCAATGGGGATGCCACCGGCAGGGAAATTGGCCGCGCTCTTTTGGAGCGCGTGAGTCGCGACCGGCGCATCCATCTGCATGAGCGTGTAACGACCTGCGATTTACTGTTCCACGACGGACGCGTTGTTGGCGTGACTGCGCTCGATGCCTCCGGCCAACCCAAAGAGTTTGTCGGCAACGGAGTTTTACTGGCCAGTGGAGGCGCAGGTCAGGTGTACAGCGACACGACCAATCCTGCCGTAGCCACTGGGGATGGAATTGCCATGGCTTATCGCGCCGGCGCGGAAGTCGCCGATATGGAGTTTTATCAATTTCATCCGACAGCCCTAAGCCTGCCGGGCGCGCCGCGTTTTTTACTGTCGGAAGCGCTTCGTGGCGAAGGCGCATATTTGCGCAACCATCACGGCGAGCGATTTATGGAACGCTATCATCCACTGGCGGAGCTTGCCCCGCGCGATATTGTTGCCCGGGCGATTACTCGCGAAGGCTTCGGCGAGCGTCCCGGCGAGACGCTTCCCGTCTATCTGGACATGCGTCACGTGCAAGGCAAAGATCTGCATCAACGCTTTCCGGGAATTTCTTCCTTCCTGGAAAAATACGGCTTGGAACTTTCGCGGAACCTGGTTCCGGTTCGTCCGGCGGCCCATTATCTAATGGGTGGCGTACGCACAGATTTATACGGGCGCACGACGCTGCCCGGTTTATATGCGGCGGGAGAAGTAGCGTGTACCGGCGTGCATGGCGCCAATCGGCTGGCCAGCAATTCCTTGCTGGAAGGGCTGGTGTTCGGCGCGCGCGCAGCGGAGACAGTGGTGCACGAAGGCATGCATGAGGATGTTCCCAAGCCCATGTTCGAACAACGCATTGTTGCGGAAGAGCCAAAGACCAGCAGTGACGCCTCAGCGATGCGCGAGCGATTGAGGGGTCTGATGTGGCTGCACGCAGGTCTCCTGCGAGATGAAAGAGGGTTGCTGGCGATGCAATCGGCGTTGGATGCGATGCGGTCTGAACTGCCTGCCGCCACGACACGCGATGCTGCTGAGTTGGGCAATCTGCACACCATCGCAGAATTGATTACGGCATCTGCGCTGGCGCGAAAAGAATCTCGCGGGGCACATGCCCGCACCGATTTCCCAGACCATGACCCGGGCCGCGCGAAGCACTCTCGTATGGTGCAGGGAAGGGTCGACTTCATCGACTTTACTGCGACGTTACCCGGCTGAAGCCTCTTTTGATAGCAGCGACCAGATGGAGGTGACTCCTACTGCCAAGCCTAATACAGCAAGCGAAATGCCTATGCGCACGGTAACCACGTGGGCCAGCATCATTTTTGCTCCGACGAAGGCGAGAATGACGGCCAGCCCATAGCGCAGTTTGTGCAGTCGATCCAACGCTGTCGCCAGCGTGAAGTACAGCGAGCGCAGACCTACGATGGCGAAGATGTTCGACGAATAGACGATGAATGGATGATGCGAAACAGCGAGTACCGCCGGAATCGAATCGGTCGCAAAAATCAGGTCTGTGAATTCAATTGCGAGCAGCGCGAGAAACAGAGGAGTGAATCGGAATCGTCCCTGTTCGCGAACCAGAAAACGTTCGCAATGTTCTTTGCCGGTCATCGGAAGTCGCCTGGAGAGCCAGCCGATCCAGCCTGGTGTTGTGGATTGCCGGACCCGGGGCTTCTGTAACAAATGCCATGCCGCGTACAGAAGAATTCCGCCGAAAATGTAATTCATCCACGCGAATGCGCTTAGCAGGCGGATCCCGATGAAGATCATGATGGCGCGCATGACAATCGCTCCCAGCACGCCCAGAAACAGCAGGCGTCGTTGCCGAGCGGCATCTAAACCGAAGATGCGAAACAACAACAGAAAAACAAAAAGATTGTCGATGCTAAGGGCTTCTTCAATGCCGTAGCCCGTGAGGTATTCCAAAGCATAGTGGGGCGAGAGAGCGCGATACACCAGCAGGGCGAACAGTAACGCCACTGCGATCCAGACTGCTGTGAGCCAATAGCAACGAAGTGCAATGGCGCGTTGGGGAAGCGTCCCTCGTGTCAGTAAAAAATCTACACCAAGCAGGACAAAAACAACGGTATGGAAGACGAGCCACAGCCACAGGGATGCTCCGCCCATCAGGTGGCTTGCGTTTATGGCCATGAATGCAATGCTAACGCTGATCGACCAGATGGATGGCTTCCAACATCGTCTGTCCAACTACGGTCAGGCTGTGCGCGCTCACTTTATCCATAGTGTCTTCCGGCGTGTGATGATACCCGTCGGGATGCGTCATGGTGTGAGGGCCATAGTCGATGTCGATGATGTCGGCACTGGGAACACCGCGTTGGACGAAGGGCAGATGATCGTCCTGTATCGCGTTGTCGGTCGCAAAGAAATAGGACTGATCGCCTTCTTTCTTCGCTGCATCCGCAACCAGATTGAGTAGCCAGGGTGTCGAGTTCCCATCACGCACAACGTTCAGGTCTTTATCGCCAATCATGTCCATCAGAAAAAATGCCTTGATGCGCTTCAGCGTTCCATCACGGTCCCACTTTGCTGCAAGGTGACGGCTGCCATAGAGAGAATTGGAATTCGTCCATTGCGTTTCGATCGACTCTTCACCATCGAAAAATACCAGCCAGATGCTGTAGCCATCGAGGTTGCGCCCGCGCAGGTAATGTGCCAACTCGATCAAAAAGCCTGTCGTGGCGGCGCCATCATTCGCTCCAACGAAACTGGTATCGCGGAGCCAATAGTTGGTTTCATAATGCGAGCCGATCACGATCGCGCCATTTTTTTTGCCAGGAAACCTGACGATGAAGTTATGCATTGTCATTACGCCAGCGGGCGTGTTGGTGGTGAAGGTATCTTCTTCAAGATTGTCTTTGGCGAATTGCTTCTTGAGATAATTTTCCGCGCAAACGTGGCCGGTGCTGCCAATCCAGCGCGGTCCACACGAGACAAACTGTTGCGCATATTCATAAGCGCGATTTCCGTTAAACTGGGTCGCGGCTGTGGCTCGCGCGCCGTGTTTGCTTTGCGTCTGGGCAAACTGAGGAAGCCCGATGCCACATCCCAGTACAAGTACTACAAAGACGATCCGGCGAGTCAGCCGATGATGCATCAAGCCTCCTGCTTTTTCTTGTTTCTATGCTCAGGGTGCACCAGGTGCGCCACGCCGATGCTGATGAGGTAAAGCACCAGCATCGGCGCAGCGAAGACGCACATGGTCAAAACGTCCGGTGTAGGTGTGATAATGCCGGCCACGATAAAAATAATGAGAATCGCGTAACGAATGTTCTTCCACAGCCAGCGGGAATTTACGATACCGAACAGCGCCAGAAAGAATACCAAGATCGGCAGTTCGAAAATGATCCCCAACCCAAGAATTACAGTCAGGAACAATTCCGTGTACTCGCCAATTGTGATCATCGGGTTGAACTGTGCTCCGTAGCCGATCAAAAATTCCAGCGCGCCGGGATACACGTAGCGATAGCCAAAAAACGATCCCGCCAGAA
>JAJYGR010000151.1 GCA_021790655.1 Acidobacteriota bacterium
ACTTCCCGGAAACTGTGAACGGCAAGGCGCATGGGTCCCTTCTGAACCTCCACACTGGCAATTTGCAGGTGGCTGGCGAGGGGCCGTATGGCACCAACATGGGCATCGCCAATAATTTCCATCTGTTTGCCCCCAGACTCGGCGTGGCGTATCAAGTCAATCCCAAAACAGTCATTCGGGCCGGGTACGGGCGCAGTTACGATATCGGCGTCTTCGGTTCCATTTTCGGTCACGCATCCACGCAAAACCTGCCTGTTCTTGCCGCGCAGGACTCAGTGGGTCCCAACAACTTCACGCCCGCCTTTACCTTCGGGAACGCTCCTCCGACGGCATTCTTCGGCAATCTGAACCCCACGACTGGCACCATTCCGTTGCCCAACGGGGTCAACGCCCACTCTCGTCCAATGACAGAGCGGCTGCCCCAAATCGACGCCTGGAACCTGTCTCTGCAAAACCAGGTCACCAACACGGTCGCGATCACCCTGGCGTATGTCGGCAACAAAGGCAGCCATACGTTTACGAGCGGCGGTCCAGCCGTCAACCCCAACCAGCTTGCGATCAGTGCCAACGGTCTTACGTTTAACCCGCCTTCGGCCACCAATCCAGCAGTTGGAGAGAACCCCAACTTGCCCATCAGCAACTCCGGCGATGTCCGGCGTTTGCCGTACTACTACAAGTATGGCTGGACGCAAGGCATCACCTACTATGCCGATACCAGCAACACGCACTACAACGCCTTACAGCTTACGGTGGAGAAGCAGTTGTCCCATGGCCTGCAGTTGACCGCCAATTACGCATGGCAACGGGCCCAAAACTATGGCAGCAACTACTATTCGATTGACCCGTCGGTCACGTATGGCCGTGACGGCAATCTGCGCGAGCAGTCCCTTACCTCCTTTGCGACTTGGCTGCTGCCAATTGGCCGCAAGGGCGTGATCGGCACCGACGTCGGGCCAATCATGAACGCCTTCATCGGCGGCTGGGAGTTGGACACCATCCTGACGGTACAGGGCGGCGAGCCGTGGACGCCCGGCTACCAGGACCAGGGCCAGGATCGCGATACCGGTCCGACGCGCGGTCCGAATTTGATCCAAAATGGCCATTTCTCGCAGCATCTGACGGGATACGACCCAGCCACGCATACCCGTAGATTTTTTGTTCCAGTGCCGACGATGAACAATCAGGGTCAGGTTTCCGGTCCCTTCCAACGTCCTTTGCTCGATCAGATCGGAAATATCCAGAGAGATGCGTTTACCGGCCCGACTTTTTGGAACGACGATCTCACCTTGCAGAAGAACGTCACCATCAAGAGTGACGCCATCATAACGCTCCGCATGGATGCGTTCAATGCATTCAACCACATCAACCCTGGCAACCCGGGCAACAGCTGCATCGACTGTACGCTGGGTTCCGGAGCTGGACAGATTTTCGGAGAAGCACCTGGTGCCGGTCCTCGCCAGTTGCAATTCGCTCTCCGTCTATCGTACTAATGACAGTGGAACTGTTACAGGGAGGGCGCATGCAAGCGCCTTCCCTGTAAGTCTTCGATTTACTGTGCCCTCCATGCTCAAGCCGCAATTTTTCCTCATTTTTCTGCTGGCGTCCTGTCTGTCATCGGCCAGCGCCCAGCAGCAGACCTCTGCGCCGACCCCCAACGCCAGCGCATCTTCCATCGCCCATATTCAGCAACTGATCGACAGCAGCCACTTTGCTCAGGCGCTCCAACAGCTCGATGGGCTGGCCAGCCAACATCCTGAACCGCCGGACGTCGAACGGATGCGTGGCATGGTCTACTACGAGCAAACAGATTTGCCCGCCGCTGCATCTGCCTTTGCCAGGGCCGTAGCGCAGAATCCGGGCGACCTTCAGGCCATTCTGATGCAGGGCGTATCTCTTTTCAGGATGGGAAAACCCGCCCTGGCGATTCCTCTGCTGGAGCAGTCCCATACTTCGATGGCGACGACGAATGTAGATGCCAATTACGTCCTGGGCCTTTGTTATATGGACACTCGGAGATATGACGATGCGCGGCGGGCCTTCGCCGCCGAATATGGATTTTCCCCGGATTCGCCATCCGCATATCTGCTGGCTGCGAGGCTGATGCTGCGGCGGGAATATCTCCCGATTGCGGAACAGTCCGCGCGCAAAGCGCTGGCCCTGGATCCAAAGTTGCCGCTGGCGCACCTGCTGCTGGGAGAGATCGAATTGGCCCAATCGAAGCTTCCAGACGCAATTTCGGACTTCGAGCAGGAGCGCGCACTCAACCCCCTTTATCCAGGTCTTTATGACCGCCTGGGAGACGCATATATCCGATCTGGAGAATTCGATAAGGCGCAGCATTCCCTAGACCGCGCCATCATTCTGGAGCCAAGCTCCACCGGGCCATTCATTCTGCTGGGAAAGGTGTTGCTGAAACAGAAAAACCCGGCCATGGCTACCATGTATCTGCAACACGCACTCCAGATGGATCCATCCAACTATATGGCCCACAGTCTGCTTGGGCAGGCGTATCGCGCTGTGGGACGCACAGAAGACGCGTCTCGCGAATTTCAAACCGCGGAGAAAATTCAGGCCTCGAACATGCCAAAGCTTCAGGCCATGCACTAAGTTGCAATCGCACCCAGCCATGTATTTCGCATTTACAGTTTCGCGCAAGCACCTACGAATACTTTCCTTGCTTGGATTGTTTCTTTTAGCAGCTTCCCTCCCATACTTACTCGCGACTCAGGTCACCCAAGCACACGGAACAACGACGCAGGAAAATGCACGCTTGCATCAGGCGGATGTGGCATTCCGTGCCGGCTATGCAGCTTTCGCCAGAAACGATTTGCAAACTGCGCTCCTGAATTTTCAACGGGTAGTGCTGCTGGCCCCGGGTCTGGAAGAAGGCCACAGCGCGCTTGGCGCGGTCTTTGTTCAGATGGGACAATACCCCAGAGCAATTTCAGAACTCAAGCGCTCCCTTACGCTCAAACCCGGAGACCGCTCCGCTCTTATGAATCTTGCTATGGCATACGCGCAAAGCGGGGCATACTCGAAAGCTGTCCCCTTGTTCCAGAGGCTGGACCGAGAAGACCGGTCGAACGCAAAAGCTGTCTCGCTGCCCCAGGATGTAACATTGGCTTACGCCCGTTCTCTGGTTGCGACTGGCCGGACAACCGAGGCCATTGCGGTCTTGCAGCATGCCTTAAACCACGAGCCGAACGTGGCCGCCTTGCACGATGAGATAGGCTCGCTCTATGCGCAGCAGAAACGATGGGCGGAGGCGGAGCAGGAATTCAGGCAAGCACTTGCTTTAGACGCGAACAGTGGAACGGCCCACCTGCATCTTGGTGTCGCGCTTTTTGCAAACAGTCAACCGCAAGATGCACTTCCGGAGCTGACGCTTGCCGCAAAACTCTTGCCCCAGAGCGCGGAGGCTCAACTTGAGATGGGGAACGCTCTGCTTGCCATCGGCGACGATGAAAAAGCCGTCTCGCCCTTGCAGCGCGCACTCGCGTTGGATCCGGCCTCTGTCGATGCAAAGAACCATCTCGCCATTGCACTTCAGGGCACAGACCATGAGAAGTCGGCGATCCCGCTTTTTCGGCAGGTCCTTGCCGCCCAACCTTCTAACGTTAGCGCGATGATCGACCTAGCGCTGGCCATGGTGCAGACAGGGGATGCGAAAGACGCGATCGGGCTTTATCGCCGTGCCATTCAGCTCAATCCGAAGGACACGACCGTTTATCAGGACCTTGGAGCTGCTTATGTACAGGAAAGCAACCTGGACGATGCGATCGACAGCTTCAAGGCTGGCATCCATTTGAACCCTCAGGACGCTCAACTTCACTACGACCTGGGTTTGGCGTATAAACTTAAGGACAATGTGGCGGCAGCTTTGACTGAACTTGAACTTTCTTCGAGCCTCGACCCGGATTTATCCGAGCCACATTACACACTGGGCATTCTCTACATGCAGGAGGGCAGTTTCGATGCAGCGGAGCAGCAACTGCAAACCGCGCTCCACATGCGGCCGGAAAATGCCGATGGATGGTCGATCCTCGGCAGCGTTTATCGTCAGCAGAATAAATTGCCGCAAGCGGTAGCAGCATTGAATGAATCCATTCGCCAGCGGCCTGACCAGCCCAGCGGATACATTACATTGGCCAGCATTCTAGCGGCACAGGGCAATCGGACTGCAGCGGCAATTGACCGCAAGAAAGCGGCGGACCTTATGAGAGCTGCGGTAAACCGTCAGCATGCGCTGTTCTCGACGAACGCGGGAAACCAATTACGCGAAAA
>JAJYGR010000145.1:0-589 GCA_021790655.1 Acidobacteriota bacterium
CCCTCCAAGGCATAACTCCCTCGCCCCAAACCATCCGGCCACTGTTCAGATTTATTCACTTTTACGTGCGCGCCAACACAAATTGGTGCTCCACGAGACCGCG
This sequence comes from Acidobacteriota bacterium, assembly GCA_021790655.1. Taxonomy (GTDB): domain Bacteria; phylum Acidobacteriota; class Terriglobia; order Terriglobales; family Acidobacteriaceae; genus JAKAAZ01. The sequence goes on from JAJYGR010000145.1 coordinate 104, forward strand.
ACCCACACAAGGAGGACGCCGATCGCGCGTTCCGCGCATGAACCGGTCTGGTCGAATGACTGCCACTGGATTTACTTCCATGACTTCCTCGCGGAGGATCAACCTGTCTATCGCGTGTCTGTGCCGGATGGAAAGCTGGAACGCGTGGCCGGACTGCAAAGTGTGCAGCCGTTCGATGTTCTCGATTTTGGTAGTGTCAAATCTTTTGTGTATGTATGGTCCGCCGCGGCGGACGAGATCCAGAGCCACCTGGAGGAGATGTACCAGGTGGAGGTGTCGCCGGCGCTGATCTCGAACGTGACCGAGGCGGTGATCGAAGAGGTCAAGGCCTGGCAATCGCGACCTCTGGATGCGGTGTATCCGGTGGTGTATCTGGACGCGCTGGTGGTGAAGATGCGCAGCGATGGATGGGTAGAAAATCGGGCGGTGTATGTGGCGATCGGCATCACGGTGGCGGGGATGAAAGAGGTGCTGGGTTTGTGGACC
>JAJYGR010000145.1:599-4259 GCA_021790655.1 Acidobacteriota bacterium
GCGCGAAGTTCTGGCTGCAAGTGCTGACCGAGATGCAGAACCGCGGGCTGAAGGACATCTTCATCGCGTGCGTGGATGGGCTGACCCATGCGCCGAACACGAGAGAACGAACTGCGTCAACTGATTTCCTCATATTTCCCTCCTGAGATTGGCTTGCGGTTTTGGGCGTGCTACGCCTTATAGAGCCGTGACCTATTGGCGCCTCGGCCCTGGGAGCGAAGCAAAGTTGAGTGAGCACTGCTTACAACTGCACTTGCACGGTTAATGGACCGCGTCGTTTGGTTTTTGTACAGCGTTCGTATCGATGGCTGCGGGCGAATAGAGATCGGCGATGCGCGCAGCTACGCCGGGCATAGGCGGCAGAGGCGCACTCGGAGCCGGTTCGTACCAAAAGGTAGCGCAAGACCAGTCATCGGATCGGTTGACTAACCCAGACCCCTTCTTATATCCGATTTGCTGGATTGCGATGCGGCCTTCACTTCGCCAATAAATGGGATCGGGCAGGTACCAGCGGTAAAAGGAGTAAAAACTGTTGTCACAGAGAGAGCACCCGTTGTAAAGGTAAGGCGTTGGGGTAAAACCCCAACCTTGGCCCGCATAATCCTCCGTTCCAGTTCCGCAATAACTGGGAAAGTCCTTATCGCCGTCAAAGTACATTTTGATTTCGCCTTCACCCCACCATCCAGCAGTCAAGGAGTGGACGCCGACGACAGAACCAATAAATCGGCCGGAGCCCCGTCTCTGGGGCAGCAACTCAAAATCCTGCTTCGGCGTGGTCGGGTTCTCGCGCCGGAACAAGCAATGCAGCCGGCCAACATCATGAGAATGCTTATCTCCCAGCGTGTAGTCGATCTGGTAAAAGAGGATAACTGGCTCAGCACCTTCATTGCTAAAGGTAATCCGAGCGCGCTTCGTGAAAGGCATCGGCAACCAGAGATTCAGTCCCCTGGACGATGAAATGGAGTGAACAGCCGATTGATAAGCCGTACACTTTCCGTGGGCGAACCCCATGAAATCTCCCAGCGGACATTCGATGCTGGGATGAGCCTGGCCTTCCCAATAAGCACGCACCACAATGGCGCGGAGCGATTTGGGCACATTACTGGTAGTCATCCAATAGTGACGGATCATGCCCGGCCCTTCGATATCGCAGAGGCCGACTGTCTCGCCGGGTTGGATCCTACGGCAAGGGGATCCCTTGCGGCCGACGCCAAGCTTAGTGGCGGCTTTGCCGCCCTGGCCCGGCGCCCCGGTAGGGTTTTCAAACGAAATCGAGCGCGACTGCACGCCCGTATGAAGCAGATACGGCTCGCGCACAGGATCTGGTATTGACGTATCCCGGGTCGTCGAGGCAGCCGGATGGCCTGTTTTGACTCCAGCAGTGCTCTCCTGCAGCATCGTGCTTTCTTCCGGTTCCTCCGCGTTCAGGCCGACCAAGCCAACTCCGGCAAGCGTCGCTATCTCAATCGCGGTATTTCTAAGAAATGCTCGTCTTTTCAAGACATTCTCCTCATTCATGAATTCCCGGCAATGCGCTGGGTTGTTCCGAAACCGTTCGATGAAATTGACTAGTGGGCCTATCTGCTGCCCACTGTCTGCATGCACAAAGCATGAATTGCGTACTTACCACATGAGTTTTGCTGCGATCTGGATCTGACGTGGTTGGTTGCTCTGGCCTGAACCAGTTGCACTCCCAATTTGTCCAAGATGAATATCAAGCTTGCTCTGGCATGGCGACAAGCTGTTTGTAAGTGATGGTTTGTGTGCAGATGCAGGCGCGCAGCAGGCGAACCATCAAGTCCGGTTCCATGGTGCGGCGGTTGAGCCTGTAGTTGAATTCGGCAACATAGTGCTTGAGGTGTTTTTGCTCGACTTTGTGATGGGTGCCGAGCAGAAACCGCTTCAAATTCGATAGTGTGATGTGAACCCAGGGAAACAGCACATGGGCGGGATCGTTCTGCCTGGAAATGGCCGTTGCCGTGTGCTCAAAGCCCTTCTGCTTCAGACGACGATAGCTGTGCCAGCCATCGGAAAGAATGTGGCTGCCGGGTTTGACCTTGTCGGCGAGGAACTTCTCCAGCGTCTCTGTGGCGGCATCGGGAATCACTTCCAGAGCCGCAAATCCTGGTACCGGCTTCTTGCCCGGCTTGCCAGGGCCGCGATGCTCCACAGCAACGGCCACCACGGATTTGGTCCGCACGCCACGTGTGCCACGTCCGCGCCGCCCCTCGCCGTGCTCCTCACCACCCACATAACCCTCATCGACCTCCACCAGGCCGCTGAGCCGGTAGTGCTGATCGCGGTCGCTCATCGCCTTGCGAATCTTGTGCAGCATCAGCCAGGCGGTAGGGTAACTGATGCCGATTTCCTTGGCCAACTGCATCGCCGAGATGCCCTTCTTGTCGTGGCTCATGCGATAGATCGCCCAAAACCAACTGCCTAGCGGGGTCCGCGTCTTGTGAAAGATGGTCCCGGCTGTCACGGAGCACTGGTAGGCGCAAAGCGCGCACTCGTGCACCTGGCGTACTGCCATGTACCCGCGACTCGGACCACCACAGCGCGGGCACTTAAACCCTTCGGGCCACCGTTGCCGACTCAACTGCTCGCCACACTGCTGCTCGTTTCCAAACGATGCACGGAATTGCTGCACCGTCATCATCCCGTCGCGCTTCGTCGTGGATCGTTTCGCCATGACGATATACTATCGCTATTTCTTCACCTGAGTAAGCTTGATATTCATCTTCTGGAAAATCTTCTTTTGCTTTCAATCAAGCATGCAAACCTATGCAATCAGGACTTTGGCATCGCAAGACCCACCGTTGGCGGATCGAAGATCTTCCGCAATCCGAGATGAATCGCTCCTTGCAGAAAAAGTTGGTCCATACTGTCTTTTGCCGGTCGGATGGCAGTGCTGGTATTCAATTTGGACAGATGCTTGGTGATTTCCGGCTCAAGGATCTCCCAAAGTTTAGTGATCTCGCCGCCGAAGATAACAACCTCTGGGTTCAATGCCTGGGAGATGTTGGATATTCCCAATGCCAGATACTTCGCGGTTTCGCGTAAGGCGGCAATGGCTCGGGGTTCACGGTCCTTCGCGCTTTGCAAAAATTGCTGAAAACCGGCATGGGTGAATTGCTTTGCGGGTTGATAACGCTCCCATGTAGCACGGTCACATACATACATCTGCCAGCAGCCTCTTCTGCCGCAGGCGCATTTTGGCCCTGCCGGATCGATCACCGTGTGGCCAAATTCCCCGGCGAACGTAAGATCGTGTCCAAGATACAGTTGATGATGAAAAATTAGGCCTGAACCGGTGCCAACATCGCCGATCAACAGAAAGATAAAATCCTTCAGATTGATGTGTTGCATCTCTTCCAGCCACATTTCAGCAAGGGCACCTAAACTCGCATTATTCATTACATCGGTTGGGATTCCGATTTTGTCCTCAATGGCTGCTCGCAGGAAAAACCCCGAATACGCGGGAAGCGCCGGTATCCAGACATCGCCTTGCGTTTTAGAGTGAATATGTCCCGGCACGCTCACAATCAGGTTGCGTACGGACTTCCTGAGACTGGGCCGAACAGTCATCAGCAGACGGCGGATCTCCCGGTCGAGCATTTGTACAAAAAGTTCTGGATCTTTCGGTGTGTCAAACGACGT
>JAJYGR010000348.1 GCA_021790655.1 Acidobacteriota bacterium
TTCCATTTGCAAGCCTCTCCCCGAAAAGCAGGTATGCTGTGTGTGCTTGCAGGGACAACATCCACCATCGGAATTATTCTGTCCACACAATCCAACCTTAGTGACATCAGCGCCGTGACGGCAGTTGCTTGCTACATAACATGGATTGGAATCCAGACCCTCTTGACCGCTCCGTACCTGTTTCGTAATTGGGAGGGTAGAACGGTGGGGGATATGTTGACTGGCAATTTATCACCATCGTTTCCCACTCATAGATAGACGATTTGCATAGGCGAGACTTTGTATGCGCTCTTTGGGATGAAGAGCAGTCAGTCGATGCTTCCACATAAACCCCTGTCAGTCTCAGCAAAGGCGAATACTTTTACTTCATGGTCATTCTTTCTGCTATTGTTTGTTCCGATTCACGGACGAAAGTGATGACCATCACATAGGCCCGTGATACCCGCCGCAGTCTCGCGTTGGCCTACAAGGATAGCCTGCATAGTTGAAATCCAAGCGGTAAACTCAAGCATTTTGGACAGGATAGGCACAGGAGGACCATCAGTGAAGAACGGGGAACTCAAGTTATCTCTTGCCGCTACTCTGGTAGTTCTGGGTATTTTGGTCGCGATTCAAGCTTCCGCGCCGCGTGCAACAGCGATCCCAGCATTTGCTCGGAAATATCACACCGCTTGTTCCACCTGCCACAACAATTGGCCCGAGCTCAATGACTTTGGGCTGGCCTTCAAAGAAAATGGCTTCAAGTTTCCGAAGGACAACGAAGACTTCGTCAAGGAGCCTCCTCTTATGCTGGGCGCACCGGCGCAGAAAGAGGCTTTTCCCCATTCCATGTGGCCGGGCGAACTTCCTATTTTGCCAATCGCTTTCCGATATTCCGGCTACTTCAACTACAACAGTCCCCAGCCCCCCGCAATTATTGCGGCAAATGGTTATGTTCCACAAACGGACATTTTTGAACCCAACACCTTCACCATCATTGCCGCAAGCAGCCTTGGGCCTTCCCTTGAATTCTGGATCGATGACGACATCGCCACAGGCGGTTCGGGGGCCGATGGAGGCTTGGGAGATGCCTACATCAAGGCAAACAATTTCGTTGGATATTACCTGCATGTTCCCAGGAACGATCTCAATGTTCGATATGGACAGTTTGAGCTCGATCTCCCTTTTACCCAGGCGCGCACCATCAACCTGACCAATTATGCAATTTACGACGAGACGGCCTATGTGAATCCCAGCGGCAACGGGCCGCTTGCAGGGACGACGGCTAACCCGTTTACCTTTGCATCGCCTCAGCGTGGGATTGAGTTTGGCGGGTATCCGCACCAAGGCTATTCCTGGTGGACAGTCGCCATTGTGGACGGAGAGAACGCTTTGTACGGCACCGCACCCCTGTCCGCGCGCAATTCCAAAGACGTCTATGTCAATCTTTGGCAGGGCTGGAATCTTGAGCGGAATCCCGCGATCCGCAAGCAAATCCAGGCCTCTGGACCGACCGGTATCCACGACCACACCTGGATAAAGTTCAACGCCTTCGGATATTTCGGAGACAACGCTCTCAATCAAGGAGGGACTCTGTACGCAGGACTGCCGGAGATCCATGAGCCCTTCTATCGTGCAGGCGGCGCGTTCGATTATAGGTTCCGCAGCAATTTTGAACTCTGGGGTCTTATGGAGCATGGTCATGATTCCAACGAGGCGCTGAACCCAACGAGCACAGGCTTTGTGTCCGCCACGCCGGTAACTTTTTCCGGGGGCTTCCTGGAAGCCGAGTACTGGTTCTATCCTTGGCTTATCGGTCTGATGCGCTATGACGGCGTGAACTCTCCTACGGACCGGATGAATGGGGTCTCCCGCTACGACACGCGGAACATTTACGGCCCTGGATTGCAAATTTTTGTGCGGCCAAATATTAAGCTGGAGTCGCAGTATTCCTTCAGTTACCAACAGCCTGTCCCAGGAACCAACAACGCATATTATCGCGACAACCAGTTCATATCGGGGATTGATTTTGCCTTTTAGCAAGGCGTCGTCGATTATTTTTCAACGAACACAATTACTTCAACAGGAGATATAGAAATGACTAGATTAAAGAGGATCTTTTTACCGGCCATCGTTTTACTTACCCTGGGATTCATGGCGAGTTCCGCCAGAGCAGGCGATGTGAAAGGGAAGGTCGTAGCTCAGGGAATGCGTTCCCCAGAGAACATCGCTGTTTACATCGACAGCATACCTGGTAAAACATTCCCTCCGCCAGCCCAGCATGCATTCATGGACCAGCACCATCTGGCGTTTGTCCCACATGTGCTTGTCGTCCTGAAGGGAACGACCGTCGACTTCAAGAATGAAGATCCGGTCGGACACAACGTATATTGGCCAGCCATCAACCGCAACCGCAAGCTGGCGCACAATATGGGCACCTGGCCGCAGGGAATTTCCAAGCCATTCACCTTCAACGATCTGGGCGACGTCCCACTGCTCTGCAACGTCCACCCGGAAATGTCCGGCTACATTATTGTCGTGCCAACGCCCTATTTTGCGTTGACCGACAAGGATGGCAGCTTTACCATCAAGGACGTTCCACCTGGCAAGTACACGCTGAAGACGTGGAGCGAGCAAGCCAAGCCTGTGACGCAGGCGGTGACAGTGGGTGCTGGCGCAGCGACCGTCAACTTGACCGTGAAGAGATAGTGCGTTGAGCGGCGGCGACCCTTGCATGGATGTTTCCCAAAGTTGTAGAGATGGACGGGCTTAGAGTCTACTTTCGACGCGACACACCCCGTCCTATTTACAGGCGCTACGTACGATACGTTGCGCCTATGTCGGCGGTGTGATAGTTTTCCGGACCTCAGGCTGGCCCTGGATTCGGTCAAAGATTCAACCTTGGAGCAGGAATGTTAGCTAAACGAATACAAAATGCCATCTCCTGGGTACCTCATGCGTTCGCTGTCTGTATCGCCTTTGGGCTGGCCTTGGTCTTTTGGCAGGTAACAACGGATTGGCACGCATGGAAACAGTACAAGCGAGGCCCCGTCCTGTCCGCTCCCGCGCGGCCTGGCGCGCTGGCATGGAAGCAGCCGGTCCTACCGACGCAATACCAGCAAGGCAGCTGTGGCGCTTGTCATCGAGAGGACCTTCCCCAGACGCCGCGGCTCAACCATGGTCGGCAGTTGATCGTAAAGTTCAATTGCATTGGGTGCCATCGGCTTCAGAACATCGATCGCCCGGCCATGCTGGGCCCCGATCTGACCAGCGTGGGGACAAAGGTGGGCCGCGAATGGATTTACAAATGGCTGAAAGATCCGCGCACTATCACCGACGCGGACGGCAACGTGACCGTGGATGGCGTGGACACAAATCCACGCATGCCGAAATTTCAGTTGAGCGACCAGGAGTTGCGGGCGCTTTCGGCGTACCTAAGCGTGCAGCGCGCGAAGCCGGTTGCACCCTACAGATTCAATCCGCGCGTCGTCGCTGTCGCGGCTAAAAATGGAGATGTAGCGGACCAGGGCAAGATACGTTTCAACCAGATGTTTTGCGTGACCTGTCATGCGCTTGCGGTAGACCGAGGCGGCGAAACCACGCTCATCGGAGGGGACATCGGGCCGGAGTTGACGAAGGTCGGCAGCAAAGTGAAGCCGGAGTGGTTGGTGGCCTGGTTGCGCGATCCACAGAGCTATCTGCAACACACTAAAATGCCGCAGTATCAGTGGTCGGACCAGGACCTGTATGAAGTCACGCAATACATTCTGAGACGACTCACCGATCCGGACCTATTGAAAGATGTGCCGAAATTGGGGCCTCCCACCGATGCAGAGGTGCAGCTTGGCCAGCACCTGTTTGTGGAAAAGGGATGCGCCGAGTGCCATGCGATCCGGGGAGTCAACCCGCGCAGGAACTTCGGCCCCGATCTTTCCGCGTTCGGCATGGCCGCAGGCCCCTACCTGGTGGAGGTAAAGTCGAAACGTAAACAGCCAGCGCCTTTGCATTTTGTTCATGCAGATATGTCGCAACTGAACATCAGTGTTTCAAAAGTTCCAAAGTTCATGATTTCTTACATCCACGCCAAGGTGACCAATCCTGTTTCCGTCACTCCTGAGACACATATGCCCCAATTTCATATGAGCCATGCCGACCTGGACGATTTGACCACGGCCCTGCTCAGCATGAGCGGCCCTCCCATTGCGAGCAACATGCAGAAATCCGTGATTGTTTCGCGCCCGCATCCGGAGTTTCATCCCG
>JAJYGR010000051.1 GCA_021790655.1 Acidobacteriota bacterium
AAACGACTGGCAGCGTATGCCACGCTCAGCGCGCTGAGTTTCTGCGTGCTCGGCATCTACGCCTTCACCACCGCCAGCATGGACGGCGCGGTCTATCAAATCCTGAACGAAAGTGTCTCCGCCAGCGCCTTCTTCATGCTGCTGGGCATTTTGTATGAACGCTACGGCACCTATGACATGGCGCAACTGGGCGGCATTTCTGCGAAGATGCCCCAACTCGCTGTGCTCTTCGTCATCACAACGCTGTCGTTGATCGGGTTGCCGGCGCTGAATAATTTCGTCGGCGAATTTCTGATTCTGAGCGGAAGCTTCCAGACGCATGCCCGCATCGCCGCAGTGGCGACGCTGGGCATCATCTTCTCCGCGGCCTACATGCTGTGGATGGTGCAGCGCGTGTTTTACGGCGCACCCTCGGCGCATGTGACTGGGCTGGTCCGTCCTGACGTGAACTGGCGCGAGCGCGCGGCCCTTTGGCCCACCGTCGCATTGATGATTGCGATGGGCGTCGCTTCCCTTTTCTGGATGCGCGCCATCGACCTAACCGTGCCCGCCATGGCCCCCAAAATTGCCACCGCACACACTGTTTTCGATGCAAGTATGAGGTCAACCCGATGACAGAAGTCTCTCCCGCATTGCGCATTCTGCCTGAGATTCTGCTCACCGTGACTGGCGTGCTCGTCATGCTAATCGAGCCAGTGCTTGCCGCGAAGACCACCCGCAAACCCTTGGGCCTGCTGGCCATTCTCGGTACGCTCGCTGCGCTGGTTGCCAGCGTGTATCAATTGCAACTGCCTGCGGGAACGGCCTTTTTCGGCACGGTGCAGTCCGATGCCTTCAGCGTCTTTTTTCATCTCGTCATCGGCGGTATCGTCCTGGTCACGCTGCTGGTTTCACTTGACTACTTTGAAGGCCATTCCAGCTATGTCGGCGAATATTATGCGCTGATTCTTTTCGGCGCAGTCGGCATGATGCTGATGACCAGTTCCGTCGAACTGCTGATGGTCTTCATCAGCCTGGAGATTTCCTCCATCTCAACCTACATCCTCGCAGGCTATCGCAAACGCAGCGCAACCAGCCCCGAGGCATCGATCAAATATTTCCTGCTCGGCTCCTTCGCGACAGCATTTTTCCTCTACGGAATTGCACTGTGCTTCGGCGCGACCGGTTCGACCAATATTTACGAGATTGCCAACAGGGTTGCTGGGGGGGCATCGCCTCTGCTGCTGACCGTCGCCTTCGGCATGATGCTCATAGGTCTCGGTTTCAAGGTATCGCTCGCCCCGTTTCACGTCTGGACGCCCGATGTGTACGAGGGCGCGCCTGCGCCAGTTGTCGGCCTGATGTCCACCGCCCCCAAGGCTGCTGCGTTCGCCGTGCTGCTGCGCATAGCCTACGGAGCCTATGGAACCATGGCGCATGTGTGGATGCCGCTGATCTGGATTCTCGCCATTCTCTCCATGACCATTGGCAACCTGGGCGCGCTGACCCAGCGCAATGTCAAGCGCATGCTGGCCTACTCCTCGATCGCGCACGCAGGCTATTTAATGGTTGCCTTCACCGCGCTCGCGCCCATGGGGATTGCGGCGGCCAGCTTCTATACCGCAGCCTATGCAGCGATGAATGTCGGCGCGTTCGCCATCGTAAGCTATCTATCCGGCTTCGATGAAAAGCGCACCAACCTCAGCGATTACGCAGGAATCGCGCGCCGTCATCCCGTGGCTGCCGCAGCCCTCGCTGTCTTCCTGATTTCCCTTATCGGAATCCCCTTCACGGCGGGCTTCTTTGGTAAGTTTTACGTCTTCACCGCCGCGCTCAACTCCGGCAACGTTTGGCTGGCGGTCATCGGTCTGCTGAACAGTGGCGTGGCCGCGTTCTACTATCTGCGCCTGCTGGCACAGATGTATATGGTACCGGAAGAGCAGACGGTCGCGCCTGACACTGTGCGTGCGCGACCCGCCTTTGTTCTGGGAGTGGCGATACTCGTGTTGGCAGTGTTTGCGCTGGGTATTTTTCCCAATCGGGCGCTGCGGCTGGCGCGCGCAGGCGCGGCCACGTTCGCGGCCCAAGCCAACGCCGCTGAAAACATACCGGCGGCGGCGGTGCTGCCAAACTAGAGCATTTTCAGGTCAAGTGAGAACAAAACTTGGGGTACCTCATCCTGGAGCAAGAGCACAGATACTGTGATGTGGCGAGTTGAAATGGTGTGCAGCCGTTATTTGAAGGAACAACGGCTGCGTTGAGAGCGGCTTTCCACCTTACACCTTCTGTGCTCTTGCTCTAGCCGCGTTCTTTTACGGCTAGGGTGGGAGAGCATAACTCTTTCCCCGAACGTTAATACTCTGAGCGAAAATGCTCTAGTCTGTGCAAAAAAAAGTAAACGGCCCCGCGATGGAGGCCGTTTTTATTTATCGGGAATGCAGGTCCGCTTATTTCACCTTGAACAGAATGATGGCGAACGTGAACAGGGCCAAAGACTCAATAAAGGCGAGGCCGAGCACGAGGAACAGGAATATCCCTGGACGCGCTCCCGGATTACGCGCAAGCGCTCCGGTGGCGGGACCGACAACAAGGCCTTGTCCAATTCCGCAAAGTCCAGAAGCAATGGCCATCGAGATGCCCGCGGCCAGTGGCACCATGCTGTTGCTGGACGAGCCAGCGGCCTGAGCGAACGCTGGAACGGCCATGCAGAGGACCGACAGCGTCATAAAAACATTTTGTAACGTACGCATCATAATCTCCAAAGCCTCCGTTAGATTTTTCTGTCAGTGTGTGGCGGGTGCTCACCTTACTGGCGCCCTCCACGCTCACAGGTCATGCAACTGGAGTGGAAGCGCGACTCCAGTTGAAACTGTTTTCACGGCCAGTGTCATGGCCGCACAAGAAACCGAAAATCAATGTTCGTGGGCGGTGGCCAACCCCACATAGATCGTAGCCAGCAACATAAACACATAGGCCTGGATCAGAGAAACTCCCAAATGCAGCCCTAGAAAGACCACAGGCAAAGCAAATGGAAACAAAGAGAAAAATATCAGCGTCAGCAGGTCGCTGGCAAACATATTGGCGAACAGACGCAGGGTGAGGGAGAGGACGCGCGCAATATGCGAGATGATTTCAATCGGCAGCATCAACGGTGCAATCCACCAAACTGGACCTAAAAACTGCTTGAAGTATCCCGCCTTGTTCGCTTTCAGTCCCTGCCAGTGGTAATAGGCGAAGGTCAGGAGAGCAAGCCCTAGCGGGACCTCCGGACTGGCTGTTGCCGTGTCCACGTCCGGCAACAGACCCAGCAGATTGTTTACCACAACAAACAGAAGAATCGTAGTGATAAATGGAAGAAATACGCGGTACTTGTCTCCAATGATCGGCTCTGTCTGGTTGGTGACAAACTCTTCCAGCATCTCTGCCAGTTGTTGCGCGACTCGTGGCTTTTCCACCTGTAGGGAAAGCCGCACGATGACGAAGAAACTCAACAGCAGCAAAACTGCCAGCAGTTCCATGGTGAAGACGCCATCGATGGGCGCAGCAGGGTCGATCGGCGGATGGCCAATCCAGTTCAGCAGATGCGTCACCGGAACAGCCAGCAACAGATTCAGCAGGTGGGCAAGGAAATGTTGAAGCGGCATTGCTCGTACTTTCTTTCGATGTCGTTAGAGTGTTGCGAAACGGCTAGTTACGGGCCATCAAGCGGGCAGCCTCGACGAGCAGGGCAAGAAGCGAAATCGCCAACCCTGCCAGCAGTGCGTAAATCGAGCCATGCAAACTATTAAGACTAGCATATAGCAGCACACCTGCAAGGGCCAAACGCAGGAAAAACATCACCAGAACGCGGCCCATCGGTTTGGGCGCGCGGCCCTCTTCCATCCGGGACATCATGGCGGAAAGCAGTTGCAGCCACTCGAAAATTCCCGTAGCGGAGATCGCAGTGCCGATAAGGAACATCAGCCACGTCTGCCAGCCCAGCCACACCCACAGAACAGGCGTTGCCACCAGCACAACAGCACCGGCCAGCTTGAGAGCGCGGAGCAGTGTGCGGCGAATATCGTCTTCCGTAAAGTCGGTCAAAATTTTGGTCGGCGGCATGAAAGTTGGTGGGCTGTTGCTATTTTACTTGGATCACTTGTCGTCGCGGCGATTGGCCTGGTTCGCCACCCGGACGATTTGGACAAATCCCGCGACCGCGCCTAGAACCAACCCCAAAATGCTGATCCAGGACTGATGCAGTTTATGGTCCAGCCAATCTCCCAACCCCCAGCCGATGATGGTCGAAAGCGGCACAGCAAGTGCGATCTGCACCATCGACTCCGCGCGCACAAATCCGCGCAGCACTTCTTTGCGGTCGTTGCCGTCATTTGCCGATTGTGGCGTCATCTGTCTCGTGCCGATCCTTCGTAAGCCTACAGCAGTCTTCGCGCCTTAACCAAACAAGGAGAATACGGGGTGTTCTCCGACAACATGTGAATCGATTAAGCGCAACATTTCTTTCGGTTTTACGTTTTTATAGGCAGAAGTTCAGACAGATGCAATAATCTGAATCTCAGAGCACACAGGAAATTTAGAACGGGTTCGTAAGGGAGGTTGGTTATGCGTTTCCTAAGGTATATCGCAGTACTCAGCGCCATATTGTTACCGGCGGCCTGTTCCCATGCACAAGTGTCCTTTAGCATCGGGGTTGGCGCTCCGGTTTATGCGCCTCCGGCCTGCTCCTACGGTTATTACAACTATTATCCCTATGCATGTGCTCCTTATGGATACTATGGCCCACAATGGTTTCAGGGCGGCGTCTTCATTGGAGCGGGACCCTGGTTTCGTGGCGGCTACGGATATGGAGGCGGCTGGTACGGAGACGGCGACGGCGAAGGCTGGGGAGAGCACGGCGGCTGGGGTGATGGTGGCGGCTGGGGCGATCGTGGCGGCTGGGGTGATCGAGGCGGTTGGGGGCATGGACGTGGAGACTTCGCGCGTGGGCGTGTTGCTTATGGCCGGAATTTCCACGGCGGCGGTGGCTACCATGGCGGACGCGGCGGCGGATTTCAGGGTGGACGCGGCGGTGGTGGGTTCCACGGCGGTGGACATGGTGGCGGTGGTTTCCACGGTGGCGGACATGGCGGCGGTGGTTTCCACGGTGGTGGACACGGTGGTGGACGCTGATAGTTCTTTGCTCTTGAATGGAATGCTCGAAGTGGCTGCCAGTTCCAAGCTGGCAGCCACTTTTCTTTGCGTGTGTACTTTAGCAATCATCGTACATATGCTTCCCAACCTTCGCGAAGCTAAGGTGCGCCCGCTGGCGGACGGATGTAGCCTCTATACTGTCAATGCATCCAGCCCATCGTTTCTAAAGGAACAACCGCGTGTACGAATCAGAATTTGAACGAAGCGTCTTCGATCTTCGCCGCGAAAAAATCGCACAGATCGAAGCTCTCGGCCAACCGGCCTATCCAAACAGCTTTGCCGCAACGCATACCCTCGCAGCGATTCGCGCAGCGCATGACGCCTCCACCAGTGAAGCGCTGGAGCAGCCCCGCGTACAAGTCGCGGTGGCCGGGCGCATCATGGCGATCCGCGCCCAGGGCAAGGCGGGATTCGCCGTGCTACAGCAAAATGGCGAGCGCCTGCAAATTTACGTGCGCATGGATGCGGTCGGCGAGCAGGGTTTTCAGTTGTACAAACTGCTCGACATGGGCGACCACATCGGCGTCGCCGGCTACCTGTTCCGCACCCGCACTGGCGAGTTGACCATCCACGTCGATTCCCTCGCCTTTCTGTCGAAGGCCATGCTGCCGCTGCCGGAAAAGTATCACGGCCTGGCCGATGTCGAGCTGCGCTATCGCCAGCGTTATGTCGATCTGTTCATGAACGCTGACGTGCGCGAGGTCTTCGTCAAGCGCGCCGCCGTATTGCGCGCGTTGCGCAAGTTCTTCGATGCTCGCGGCTATCTGGAAGTGGAAACGCCGATGATGCAGCCCATCGCCGGAGGCGCGATGGCGAAGCCATTTACTACGCACCACAACGCGCTCGACATCGATCTTTTCCTGCGCATTGCGCCAGAGCTGTATTTGAAGCGGCTGGTCGTCGGCGGACTCGACCGCGTGTATGAGATCAATCGTAATTTTCGCAATGAAGGCATCTCGACGCAGCACAATCCGGAGTTCACCATGCTGGAGTTTTATCAGGCGTACGCAAACTATCACGACCTGATGAAGTTGACGGAAGAGTTGATCCAGTTTGTCGCCATGGAAGTGAACGGAACGACGAAGACCGTCTTCAATGATGTGGAGATTGATCTCAGCAAGTGGCAGAGATTTACCATGCGCGAAGCAATCATTGAGTTTTGGCCAACGACGTCAATTAGTCCTCGGCCCACGTTGGAAGAATTTAATATTCCAGGCAGACCACAGCTATGGATTAACCGGTTGCGTCAAGCTGGCAAGAATATCGAATACAACATAAATGAACCGATTGGCAAAACGATAGCAACAATTTTCGAGGTTGTGGCCGAAGATCATCTCATCCAGCCAACCATCATCTACGACTTCCCTCTTGCAGTCTCGCCGCTCTCCAAGCAAAAGCCGGACGAGCCGGACTGGGTCGAGCGGTTCGAGTTCTACATCGGCGGCTTTGAACTCGGCAATGCATTCAGCGAATTGAACGATCCGGTGGAACAGCGCAAGCGCTTCGAGCAACAGCTTGGCGAGCGCGAACGCGGCGACACCGAAGCTCACGCGATGGATGAAGATTATGTGCGCGCACTCAGCTTCGGACTGCCACCGACGGGCGGCGAAGGCATCGGCATCGACCGGTTGACGATGGTGCTGACCGGCTCGCGTTCCATCCGCGACGTGATCCTGTTCCCGTTGATGCGTCCGCAGGCCAAGGATACTGACTCACCGGACACGCCGCCGTCTGCCTGAAGGAGCAAGGCGATGCCCGAGCTTTATGTTGTGGCGAAGCCATCCATTTCAAGGCATACTAAAGCCAATTCCCTTTGGCTGAGGTTTTCCTCGCTCATGTCCCCTCTCCTGTCGCGGCTGCGCCTGCTTGTTCTGTTGCTACTGGCTTCCGCTGCTTCCCTGGCCAATGCCAGCCAAAAAAACTGTATCGTGCCGAACGAAGCACTCGCGCACATCAACAAAAGTGTCTGTGTGACGGCACATGTATATCGTGTGGTGGATGCAGCGAATGGCACGCATTTCCTGGACGTATGCAGTCCAAAGACCGCCGACATCGACTGCCATTTTTTTATAGTAAGTTTCAGCAACGATGAAAAATCCGTAGGCGATCTTCAAGCCCTGGTCCACCAGACCATCCATATTCGCGGGACTGTCCACACTGTCCAGGGGCGCGCGGACATGGTGTTGAGCAGCAAACAGCAGCTCCGCGGCGGCAAGGAGAAATTTCACCCGAACCCGCAACTGGTCAAGAGCTTTTCCGCGGAGAACGGCGGGCAAGCCTTCAACGCAAAGAACGGAACGATGGGCCAGCACGGCGTGCATTTTCACCATCGCGGCAATTGATTTGCGCAATTACCACAGCGGTCCAGCGTGTCGCCGCAGCTCTTTTAACGGATAGAGTGTGCCGCGCCATAACACTCCGCCACGCCAGAGCACTAACAGCATCGAACGTACAAGCGTAATCAAAAAAAGCAGCGTAGCGGCGGGAAAAAGCGCCAGATACAGCGGCGAAATGCGGGTCTGTTTCCAATAGCGCAGGTTCAACATCAGCAATCCAATCAGCGTGACCAGACCGGCCCAGCGTGCTGCGTCCGGAACAGCCAGCGCAAGAAATGGCGTCAGGCAAAGACCGGCCAGGCCCACGCACGCCAGAAGTAACAGAGATACTCGAAAACGGAATACAGCAAACAAATTCTTGGTAAGGTTTTCGAGAATGCCCCAGGCGCTTTCCGCCCAGCGAATGCGGAGCAGATTTTTTCCAAACGCCACTCGTTGCGCATACCCTGCACGTTTCACGCGGAACCCGAATCGCATATCTTCCAACACTTCCATCCGCAGCGCTGTGTATCCGTCCAGCTTGTCGTATACAGACCTGCGGACCATGTTGAACGCACCCACGCCGATATAGTCCCGTGTGGCCTTTGGGTCGGCAATCTTCCATGGGCGGGCCGCCAGCGCGGAGACGCTTTGAAAAAATGCAATCAGCATCTTTTCCGCCCAGCCGCGCAGAACCAGCGTAGGGAAAACGACCAGATGGTCGGCCTGACTGCGCATCGCATAGGTCATGGCGCGGCGGATTGCGTCCGGAGCAAATAGCACATCGGCATCGGTAAACAACAGCCAGTCGGACTCGACGTCAGCCGCAGCCAGTGCCATGGCGCGCGGCTTCCCCAGCCATCCCTCCGGTAGCTCGGTCACGTGGAGGACATGCAGGCGATCTTGCACATCCGGTTCAGTAGCAATTTGATCCATAATAGCGCCAGTCGCATCCGTGGAGCGATCATCAACAGCAATAATGGCCAAATGAGGATAGTCGCTCGCGAGCAGGCTGCGCAGAGAATGCTCGATGGCTGCGGCTTCATTTTTAGCGGGAACAATTACCGTTACCGAAGGCCACGCTGTCGAGTTGTCCGCGTCGTCATAGGCAGGATCCAGCAGATTTGGAATGCGCGGCAGCATTCGCAGCGCGGGAAGCACGCGCGACAGCCATACAAGAGCAATCAACCAGCTCCATCCAGCAAACATTGCATATCGATGGGAAACAATCCAAGGCAGCCAAGGCATACTCCCCTAGTATGCCGACTCAAGCTATCTCAAACAATTGCAGCATCCACTTCGGGCGCGTAGCGCGCGCCGGCAAAGATCAGAATTCCCGATGCTATCAGGGACACCAGCGTGATCGACAATCCGGCGCGCAAAGAAGAATGGTCCGATATCCAGCCGATGATGCGTGGCGAAGGCGCGTCGCCCAGAGCATGGATCATGAATAACTCAATGGCGATGGCCGTCGAGCGTATCGGCGCGGCGACAGCATTCACGATTGCGGCATTGAGTGGGCCAGTATTCAGGAAGAGAAAGAATTCTGCCATCGCAAGAGACGGGACCATCGCGACGCGTGGACCATAGAACGTCAGCAGCGCGAACGGTGCAGCCAGCCCCATACTCCACCCAGATAGCAGATAAAGCGCGGCCTTGTTTCGCCTCAACCAGCGCTGCGCCAGCCACCCACCAAACCAGGTCCCAGCAATGCCATCGACCACCGTGATCCCGCCGAGAATCTGGCTGGCGCCGGCCAATGTATAGTGTCCGTGGCGATAAAGAAACGTCGGTATCCAGACAGAGATTCCACCTAAAGAGAAGACCATCATCGCCATGCCCAAAGTTGCCGTCCAGTAGGCGGGATTGCGCGCCAAAGTCGCCAATGTAGCGCGATAACGAGATGGTTCCAGCAGCTCAGATACAAGATGTTCTGAAGCGCCGCGCTGCGGCTCCCGCATAAAAATCCAGACCAATACAACGACCAGAATGCCGGGCGCTGCCGCCACGTAAAATGGTGCTCGCCATCCGTAGGCCTGCCCCATTGTGCCGCCCAGCATATAGCCGAGCGCAGCGCCCACCGGCAGGGAGAGATAGAAAATCGTCAGGATACGATTGCGCTGCTCCGCCGGCCAATAATCGGAAAGCAGCGCAGGCGCGTAAATACCGAAGCTTGCCTCACCGATGCCAACCAGCGCGTGCCGCAGATAGAGTTGCCCGTAGGAATGGACCATTGCTGTCGAAAGTGTAAGAAGGCTCCACAACAGCGCGCCTGCCAGGATCAGCGGCTTACGCGGGAAGCAATCACCCAGCCAGCCCGTCAGCGGCGCGGCAATCATATAGGTGACAAAAAATGCAAAGGTCAGCGCGCCCATCCGCTCGTCATTCGCATGAAACGCGCGCTGTACCAGGGGCTGCACTCCAGCCAGCACATAGCGATCGGTATAGTTCAGCAGATTTAGCGCGGTCAGCAGGGCCAGCGCCGTCCAGGCAGCGCTCGCGGGAAATAGCGTTCCGGAAAATGCAGATCGTGAATGATCGGGCAATCCAGGCATGAGCCGTCAGCATATCAGGCCATGTGCGGAATCTCTGTAATTTTAGAATGCAGCGGAAAAATGGTCTTAGTTCCAGCAGTGCGACAGCTTACCTGCGTTTTGTTGTGGCCTTGGCCGACGGTCGTGGCCAGCGAGCTTCGATAGTCGTTGAAATTCCGCCGCGAGGACGGAAATCTCCCTGCACAAACGCCCAGACTGGGTCGCACGCCTTCACCACATCTTCCAGCACCTGGTTGACGATATTTTCCTGGAAAATTCCCAGGTTTCGATAGCTGAAGAGATATTCCTTGTACGATTTCAGCTCCAGGCAATGTCTGCGTGGCATATATCGCAGAATGATGACGCCAAAGTCGGGCAGCCCGGTCTTCGGGCAGACGGAAGTGAACTCCGGATCGTCAATGACAATTTCATAGGCCGGAAACTGATTCGGCCAGGTCTCGATTCGAGGAAATTTGAAATTGAGGCCTGATTTTGCGTGGTCTTCTGTGTAGCGCTGGAGCTTGATTTTTTCTTTTGACGGCATACTCTCCTTATTGTACGAAATAGATGATTCTCATGGATGCTCCGGATCGGCCACGCGAGACCCCAGTGCCTATATGCGGTAACGTGACTGCGATTCTCAGTCGGCCAGGTTGGACGTTCTTGCATAGGCCAGGGTGGACGTTCTTGCATATTTGTAGGATCGCACCCGATGACCTTCGCAATAACCCAAGATGATTGAATCCCTTACAAGCCTCCTGCGTCTTATATACTGACAATTCCGACTGATCCGATATGGCTGATACTGCTCCTTCCAACACACGGAAAAAGACCCGAAACCTATGGGTGCTCCTCGGTCTTGCACTTCTTGCAGCAGCGTTGTTGCTGCACTACCATGACCAGGCCCAGGTGCAGATTCGCATGGCCACGGTACAGCGCGGAGAATTGATCAGCACTTCCAGCACCAACGGCCAGGTAGAACCGGCAGAGAATTTTGCTGCGTACAGTCCGAAAGCCGCGACGGTGAAAGCAGTGTACGTACATGAAGGAGAAAAAGTCCCTGCCGGAAAACTTCTGCTGGCGCTCGATGACTCCAGCGCCCGGTCCGATCTGGCGTCGGCGCAAGCTGCCATGATTGGCGCGCAGGCGGCATTGCAGGCGCTCCAGCATGGAGGGACTCGACCGGAACAGATCACGCTGACAGGCAATATTGACAAGGCCAAAGCAGCGCGGGCATATGCCGCCGCGACCCTTGCCACGCTACAGCAGTTGCAAAAACAGGGCGCAGCCTCGGTCAGTGAAGTAGACTCCGCGCGGCGTGCGCTTGCCACAGACGACGCAACCCTGAAGGTGCTCGGCCAGCAACAATCAAAAAACTTTGCTCCTATTGATCTAGAACATGCGCGGGCCAACCTTGCCAATGCGCAGGCCACTTATGCTTCTGCGCTCGATGTACTTCGAAGCGAAGATGTACATGCTCCTTTTGCAGGCACAGTCTATTCCGTGCTCGTCCAGGCGAGCGATTTTGTCCACGCGGGGCAGAGACTGCTACAAATGGCGGACCTGAAAAAGATGCAGATTCGCGCATATTTCGATGAGCCGGAGATTGGCCCACTCGTCGTCGGCATGCCGGTCACGATTGTGTGGGAAGCGAAACCCAGCCGCGTATGGCATGGCCATCTGGTTCGCACTCCAACAACCATTGTGAGTTACGGCACACGCAATGTAGGCGAGGCGTTGATTTCGGTCGATGATTCCGATGGAACTTTGTTGCCAAATACCAATGTCACAATCACGGTCACGCTAGTGGACCTGCACAATGCGCTCATCATTCCGCGCGAGGCGCTGCGTGTAGATGACAGCGGAGACTACGTGCTACAGGTTGTCGACGGACATCTACAACGTAAACCTGTGAAAATTGGCCAGATCAATCTCACGCAGGTCCAGGTCCTTTCGGGTCTGTCAGAGAATGTTGTTGTAGCTCTTTCTGCGATAGATGGTTCCACTCTTCGCAGTGGCCTTGCGGTTCGGCGCGGGGATTAGCTTATGGATTTTTTTGCCTCATCGCGGGGAGAAGCCGTATCTTGAAACCGATCCTTGCATTCGTCGCATCAGCATTCAGCTTGGCCCTGACAGTCAGCGCACAGGTTTCCAATGCCCCGGTATCGAACGTGTCATTGCCCAACGCTCCAGAGGCGCGCGCGACCGTGTCATCCGCTCTGCGCCCGGCCCTATCGTCTTCCAGCGCTGTACCAGGTTCAATGCGGGACTCAAGCGATGCAACACAATCCGACCCCACGGCTTCCGGGGATGTTTCCCTCTATACCATTGTCGATCTCGCGCTTCGCAACAGCAAAGCGGTGCGCGTGGCGGAAGCGGACCAGGCGCATGCTCACAGTGCGATGCTGGAAACCAGGGATGCCTATATTCCAAATTTCTCTTTAGGGTCCGGACTAGGCTATTCTTATGGGTTTCCACTTGGCAATCCAACCCTGTTCAACGTCAATTCCAACAGTCTGCTCTTCAGCTTTTCGCAGCACGACTATATTCATTCCACCAGCGCTGCTTTGAAAGCCGCCACACTCACCGTGAAAAACGCGCGGCAACAAGTCATTCTCGATGCATCCTTGAGCTATATCGAACTCGATAAGTCGCTCAAACAGATCGCCGCCTTAAATGATGCTATTGCGGATTCAAACAAAATGGTCGATGTTGTGGAAGAGCGGCTCCATGCAGGACTGGAAAGCAAGATCGACGTGACACAGGCGCAGTTGACGCAGGCCCGAATCCGCCTGCGAGAAATCCAGATGGAAGACCATGCCCAGGAGTTGCGCGAACACCTGGCAGGATTGACAGGACTGGATGCAGATTCGATTACTCCCGTAGCCTCTTCGATCCCCCAGATGCCGAACCTGGATTTTCATACGCTGATGCAGGACAGTGGGAGGGCCCCTCTGGTGCAGGCTGCTTTTGCAACCGCGGAATCGAAAAGGTTCAACGCGGTCGGCGACAAGCACCAGAACTATCGCCCTACGGTGGGCATGGTTTTTCAATACGCCCGGTTCGCGCCCTTCAATGGTTACAGCCAATACTACAACCACTTTACCTATAACAATATCGGCCTCGAAATGCAGGCTGTTTGGCCATTGTTTGACCCTATTCGGCGAGACAAAGCCATGGAGTCGAAAGCGGAAGCGGTCCGTGCACAGCGCCAGGCCGAGCTGACCCGCATTCAAAATAGTGAAAGTAACGTTGCCCTGTGGCATAGCCTGCGCGAGTTGGAAGCGCAGGAGAAGGTTGCCGACTTGCAGCAACAGATCGCCCAGGACACTTTAAGCTCCATTGAGACACAGATGGAACACGGGTCGGCCTCTGCCGCTGGAGCGCCGATCACTCCGCAACAGGCACAGGAATATCGCATCGACGAGCGTACAGGTTTTGTCGATTTGCAGGACGCTCAGTTCGGAGTGACTCGCGTCAAGCTGAATCTATTAAATGCAATCGGCGGACTGGAAGACTGGGCCAAAGCGGCGTCGCAAACTACCAGCGGTTCCCACATCGCCCCGGAAGTCCTTCATCCCTAAGCAAGACTTCGGTATATATATCTGCAAATTCGGACGCCATGCGTCTAACTAGCCGGGACCTTTTGAGACACTCTGAAACTGAACATTACCACTCACAAAGTGCTAAAATTAAGGTTGAATCTTATGCCCCTTAAGACAATTTTTCTAAACCCGCCTTCATTTGAGAACTTCGACGGTGGAGCCAGTTCACGCTGGCCCGCTACCCGCGAAATCGAATCCTACTGGTATCCAGTGTGGCTGGCGTATCCAGCCGGGATGCTGGAAGGTTCACGGTTGCTCGATGCCCCGCCGCACCATGTTAAGGCGCCGGAAACCATTGAAATCTGCAAACAGTACGAATTTCTCGTTCTGTTCACTAGCACCCCAGGCTGGCAGGGCGACCAAAAACTCGCTGAAGCCATCAAGGCGGCAAATCCGTCGATTCGCATCGCGTTTGTCGGGCCGCCGGTCACGACGTCGCCGGACCGCGCCCTGAACGAGTGCCCCGTGCTCGACTTTGTATGCCGCCGCGAATTCGACTTCTCCGTGGTCGAGTATGCCAATGGCAAGCCACTCGATGAAATTCTTGGCATCAGCTATCGCAAGGACGGCCAGATCGTGCACAATCCCGATCGCCCGCAGGTCGAAGACCTCGACGCGATGCCGTGGGTCACGGACATTTACAAGCGCGATATGGACGTGACGAAATACAACGTCCCTTTCCTCCTGCATCCGTATGTGTCGCTCTATTCCACGCGCGGTTGCCCGGCGCAGTGTACCTTCTGCCTGTGGCCCCAGACGTTGAGCGGACATGCCTGGCGCAAGCGTTCCACCGATGACGTTGCGGCGGAAATGGCGCACGCCAAAGAGATTTTTCCGCACGTGAAGGAATATTTCTTCGATGACGACACCTTCAACATTCAGAAGGCGCGCACCATTGAATTGTGTGAAAAGTTGAAACCGCTGAAGCTGACATGGTCCTGCACTTCCCGCGTTACCACGGACCGGGACACGCTGAAAGCCATGCGCGAAGCGGGCTGCCGTCTGCTGATTGTCGGATTCGAGTCCGGCGATCCACAAATTCTAAAGAACATTAAGAAAGGCGCCACTGTCGAGCGGGCCCGCGACTTTACTCGCGACTGTCACGACCTGGGACTCACCATTCACGGCGACTTTATTCTTGGACTGCCGGGCGAAACAAAGGAATCGATCCGCAATACGATCAATTTCGCGAAATCGCTCGACGTGGAAACCATTCAGGTGTCCATTGCGCACGCCTATCCGGGCACGGAATTTTATGACTTCGCCAAGTCGAATGGTTTCATCATCAACAACGGGGCCATGGTCGATGAGGAAGGCCACCAGTTGGCGCACGTTGAATATCCAGGGCTGCCGACTGAGTATGTGCTGGAAATGGTGCACCGCTTTTACGACGAATACTATTTCCGCCCCAAAGCAGCGTGGCGCGTGGTCAGTAAGGCAATCGTAAATCGCGACTTACCCCGCTTGTACGTAGAAGCCAAGGCGTTTATGAAATTGCGCGCGCAGCGGAACCGTGTCGTGGCCAAGAGCAAACTCGACAAGGCCGCCACGGCAGAAACGCAGCAGGTCGGAGCATAAAACGCTGGCTGCTAGAGTGTTTGTAACTGACGCGGTCAGCGGTACAAGCTGGCCGCGTTCTCATTTGTGCAGGATACGTTCCGACATAGGCAACGCTTGCAATGTTATGCACCAGGAGATTTAGTTATCCCGTCCATGCAATCCACCATGACCTTTCGACGCTACATGGTACTGGTCGCCGTGATGCTTGGCGCATCATTGGGAGATACCTGCCTCGGAATAGGAATGAAGCACATGGGGCCGGTGTCGATCCATCATCTGTCGTCCCTGCTGCTAGCGCTCCGCATCCCCTCCGTTTTGATCGGAATTTTGCTATTGATTGGCTTCTTCGCGTCCTATCTGACCGCACTCTCCTGGGCTGATCTTTCCTTCGTGTTACCTGCTACTTCGTTCGGCAATGTCGTCGTCGCCCTGCTTGCGAAGTTCTGGTTGCATGAGCACGTCTCACCTGCTCGTTGGGCTGGGATTCTGCTCATCACCGTTGGCGTGGGCTTCGTAACACAGGGACCGTCCTACACGGACCATAGCCAGATCGATTCAACCGATGAAGAAGCTACTGTTCCAGCAATGGCTTCAAACGTCAAGGAGCAATCGGTATGAACCATACTGTCAGCCCGTCCGTATGGTTGATGATCGGCGCCATTGTTGTCATGGCTACAGCGGGTGACGTTTTGCTCGCCAGCGCCATGCGTCAGATTGGCGATTTTGACGATATCCGCGCCCATGCCGGACTGGGCGGCGCGGTCGCGGCTGTGTTGAAGAATGTACGGTTCTTGTTTGGAGTGCTATGCATGGCAGTAAGCTTTTTCTCATTGCTCTTCGCGTTGAGTTGGGCGGACGTCAGCCTGGTTGCACCCGCATCGGCGGCACTGACATTTATTACCAATGCATTTGCGGCAAAATGGATTTTGAAAGAGAATGTCGATCGACGCCGCTGGTTCGCTGCGGTCTGCGTCGGCGCAGGAGTGTTCTTCCTCGCGCGCTGATGTTATTGAAACAACCGCATAAACCCTGTAGCTGGCAAATCCGGGAGCAGAAATAGTTTGGGCTTCCCGGCTGCCCTGGTGAGCGCCTCGGCTGCAAGATGTCCGCTGCGGACCGCGCCCTCCATTGTTGAAGGCCATCCGGTTGCCGTCCAATCCCCTGCGAGGAACAAGCGCGGCCACGCAGTCACGGGACCCGGACGATAGGCGTCGAGTCCGGGCGTAACAGAAAAAGTTGCGCGTACTTCTTTAACGACTGTTGCTTTCAATAAAGTAGCTTTCCGTACCTCAGGGAAAAATAGCGCCAGTTCCTGCAAAGCTAGATCGATAATCTCCTGCCGCGACTTTCCAACTAACGATTTCGAGGCGCTCACCACCAGCTCCAGATAGCTTCCGGAGTCGTCTGCCCTTCTCTCCGGCTGTAGAAGAGATTTGTTGTACATCCACTGGATTGTAGTATCGAGCAGTACAGCATGTTCCAGGTCAGTGATACGCCGATCGAACCACAGATGAATTCCCGTGATCGGCGAATGTTCGAAGTGTTCTAGTTCGTGCAGTAAATCTTTTTCGGAACCATCCTTTGTCGAGGGCAATGCAGGCAAGAGTTTCTGCATGGCTTCAAAAGACAACGCAAGTACAACAGCATCCGTCTCAATACTGCCCACTTCCGTGTCAAGCTGCCAGCGTTGACTGGCAGCGTCATAGAAAAGGCCATCTACACTTGCGCGTAACTTTACTTCTCCTCCATGCGATGCGATAAATTCCACAGCGTGTCCGTACAATTCGCTGAGCGGAATGGTTGGTATACCCATTCCGCCCGCTTGAGGAGACTGCATAAAGGATGTGCGAAACACCATGCCCGCGTAATGGACGGAGACGCGGTCCAGATCTTCATTGAGCGCGCTTACCAATACGGGATTCCAGAATCTGGCAATCGCCCGCTGCGTCTGACCATGCCGAGTAAGCCAGTGCGCGAAGTTCTCGCCATCATCTTCGGGCACTCTTCGGAGAAATGCGAGCATGCCGCGAGCGATGGCGACCTTGTCTGCAAACGACAACGCGGAAGCAGCAAGAAATGAAGGCGAGTTATGCAGCGGCGCTGGCAGAGAACTTGGGTGCAGCAAACTCCGCTTCCCTCCCGGTTCGAGAAATGTCATGCTATCGAACCAACGCACCTGATCTGCAACTCCAAGCTGCCGATAGAGGCCAATGAGATTGGTACAGCAGCCAAGAAGAATGTGCTGGCAGTTGTCGATCACCTCGCCTGTTCCGGGATGCTCATACGAAGATGCGCGTCCACCGACATACGGGCGCCTCTCTAACAATCGAACACTGTATCCAGATTGAGCCAGTGCGCACGCCGTCGATAGGCCAGCCAGTCCCCCGCCAATCACGGTGACATCGCGAATTGTGGGAGAATGCATTGCTTCTTTCGATTCGGCTTGACCCGCAATCGTCATGCTGCGTTCCTCAGACGAAACGCCATCCAAAATCCGCGTAACAAAATAGCCAGCTTCTCTGTTGTCGGTACTTTTATTCTTGCCGAGAAAACATCGTATTGCGCGCGTTCAATGCGCTCCAGCAAACGTCGATAAATTGTCACAAGCACCCAAAGCGCGGCCCTGCCATCCGGTGAAATCAAAGGCAATAGCCCATCTGCCGCACTGTAGTATTCTCGCGCTCGCTTCACTTCCATTTCCATCAACGCACGCTCATCCAGCGTCAAACTGCGATTGCCGCGAATTGACGATAGTTCCTCCACCGTTACGTTGTAGCGCTCGAGGTCTTCCAATGGCAGATAGATTCTGCCGCGCTCAGCGTCTTCACGCACGTCGCGCAGAATATTTGTGAGCTGAAATGCTATGCCTGTCTGTTCGGCCAGTCTTTCGGCACGCGAATCTGTGTAGCCGAAGATGCGAATGCATACCAGTCCAACCACCGACGCTACAAAATAACAGTATCGATATAAATCATCGAAGTTGCGATAGATGGAGAATTGTGCCGAAGCCGCTAAGTTCAGTTTTGCATCTTTCTCGAATGGTGGATGTGGACCCTGAACTGAGGGACGGGCTGCAACCTTGTACTGTGGTTTCGACTGTTGATCGGGGAGTGTCGTCTCGATCTGTTCCGCTGGGGTAGTCAAGTCCATCATGGTTCCATGCACCAACTGATCTAGAAGTTCCGTTGAGATATGAAAACGTTGCTGGGTATCGCGTAATGCAATGAAGACAGGATTGTCCGTCGCTTCTCCCGCAGCAGCATGATGCCATTGGTCCAGCCATTGCTCGGTTTGGCGAAGCCGCTCATGAATTGGAAGGCGCTCGTCATCCGCAAGATCGTCGGCATGACGCATAAATGCGTAGACTGTGCAGATGGCGGCCCGTTTCGGTTTCGGCAAGACCAGAAACGCGTAGTAGAAATTTTTGGCTTCGCGGCGCGCGATGGTCTCGCACGCCACGTATGATGCCTCGACAGAAAGGCTCACGCAGCCTGCCTCGCTACCAGCTTGCCAGCTAGAGCACGCAGCAGCAAGGCAGCTTTGCGTGGCTTGGAGATGAAGGGTCTGGAGCGCAACACATCGTAGTCCTGCCGCGCTATAGCACGAAGAATCTCCTGGCCACCGCGGCTGAACAATGCAAGATCGACGGCGAGTTCTTTGTCCACGCGCCCAAGGAGTGGCATTCCTTGCCGGAATAAATCCTCTGTAAATGCAACTTCATGTTTCATAAGCGCGCGAAATTCGGGTGAAAATCGCCGATCTTGAATCTGCTGCTCCGTGACTCCATAACGCTGCATGTCTTCCTGCGGCAAATAGATTCGATTGCGTCGATGGTCCTCCCGCACGTCTTGCCAGAAGTTTGCCAACTGCAACGCCGTGCAGGTGTAATCCGACAGAGCAAACAACTCCTCGTCACGATACCCACACGCGTATAGCACCAAATGCCCAACGGGATTGGCCGAATACCGACAGTAGGCGAAAACATCTTCCATGGAGCGATAGCGTGTCACGGTCTGGTCCTGGCGAAAGGCCACCAATAGATCCGAGAAGGGCTGCTTTGGAATATTGCAAACGCGAACCGTCTCCGCCAGAGCTACGAATACAGGATGATGTACCTCGCCTCGATAGCAGGCATCCAGCTCGCGGTCCCAGAAATTTAGCAGCGCCAGCGATTGCTGCGCATCTCCCACCTCATCTCCCAGGTCGTCGGCAATGCGGCAGTACGCGTAAATACTCTGGAAATGAGGACGCAGCCGCTTTGGGAGAAACCATGTGGCGACGTGAAAATTTTCATAGTGGGATTCCGCAAGTTGTCGGCAGAATGCCTGCGCCTCCGCCAGCGTAGGTATGCGCTGTGGCAGTCTATATTGTGTGGGAAGC
>JAJYGR010000233.1 GCA_021790655.1 Acidobacteriota bacterium
AAATGGGTCCACCGGATAAGGGCTGACACTCATCTTGATAGGGGCTTCGTTCTGATAATTCTGCTGCGCCAGCAGATGCAGGGCGCGCTCGTGCTCCGCCCATCGCCAGCAGCCCAGCACCACGCCAAAGCAAAGCGCGAAGATGGCCCAGCCACGCCCATGGAAAAGCTGGCGACGGACACCGATCTCCCGGTCGGCCAGGCCGAGAATCGCCGGAACAATCAATGCAGCCAGCAGAGCGGCAAAATACACCGGCTCAAAAATGAAATAGATATTCCCCGCATACCAGTGCGGATTGAAAGGGAAAAATGGGCGGACACCGTAGTTATTGGTCCAGTCCAGTAGAAGGTGGCTCAGGTCGGCGAGCAGCGCCAGGAACCAGATCCACCCCCAGCGCACCGGCGGTCCCAGCAGTTTGCTGCTATTGCGGGCAGCGCCGCCGCGCCGCTCCTCGCGTCGACTACGCCAGCGATGCCAAAGCCAAACGCCGCCCGTAACCAGCAGCGCCATGAAGGGAGCGCCGAGAAATGTGTGTGTAATGCCGCGATGGTGCTCGAACGCGGCCAGCGGCCCGTGAAAGCCCCACAGCACATCCAGGTCCGGCGCTTCCGCAGCCAATGTCATTGCCAGCGTTGCGTAGGCCGTGGTGCGATTGAATCCCGATCGCCCGAGACAAGCGCCCGTTAAAAAATGTGTGACCGGTTCCATTCAAGGCTCCACGTAAGGTTTGAGGATACACAGTCCAGCCGCGCTGCTTCGATGCAAACTTCCTCGACAAAAGAACGATGGCAAGGGTGTCATCCAGCGTTACCAGATTGTCGAAACTACCTTGGCCTTGCGGATTCGTTCATCGGCGGTGATGAGTGAGAGACCCTCGATCAGCGCTGTCGCTCCGATGATGCGGTCTATTGGATCTTTGGGATAGGTCGCGGGTAGGGTTTGCGATCTGGCGGAGATACGGCCAGTCAACGGTTTCACAATAAACAGGGTCTCCACTTCTTGCAGAAATGATTCTAAGGAAGCGCTGAGTTGAATGCATCCGCGAGTTGCAATTAAGGCCAACTCAAAAAGACTCATGGAAGCGATGGCCAAACCTTCTCCATTTTGCCTGGCTTCATCAATGGCGGCGCGGCCCTTGCGGGAAAGTTTCTTGGGATCGAACGCCAGCCAGACCACAATGTGGGTGTCGATCAGAATCACTTGAGCCTGCCCCATTCTTCCAGGGGCATTGCTGGAGCCACGATATCTCCCAGGACAGCGCCCTTGCCTTGGAAAAAACCGTAGATACTGTCTCTGGCCTCGCCCACCGGCACAAGCTTGGCGACTGGCCTACCGTGTTTCGTGATTACGACGGACTCTTTCCTGGCCTGGACTTCATCCATGACAGCCAGGCAATTGGTCTTAAATGTCCCCGCAGCCATCGTTTTCATAAATTCTCACCATAGTCATCCTACCATGGTAGTTTAAAAAAATACCTTGGCGCGCGTAAGGCTCATGACCGAATACAAATGTAGGTTCGCGTTATAAATTCTTTTCAGGTGGCACGATGCTCAGTACACCCAATGCGGCAACACAGCAGTTCCTTGCTCTAGTCCTGATTGTCCTACTCCCCGCGTGGGACTACTACGCCACAGGTCAGCTAAAAAAGAATGCGAAGCTGAAGCTGCGCTATTATCAGCGCTCGATTGCCAGCCTATGGATTCTTGCTTCGATGACATGCTGGGCCGTCGGCTTCTATCGGGTGTTCCAATCACCAGCCCGGCCAGTAGACATATCCTGGCTGCTTGGCGGCATAATGTCTCGGGTCATCGCCAGCGCGCTGCTCACGCTATTCTTTGCCGCAGCACTGCTTCCAGCCATTCGCGGCGCGCGAAGTTCCAAGACGCGACAAGCCTATGTTCGCGAATATCAACGGGCCTTGGCTTTCTTCCTGCCTGCCACGGCAGAGGAGATTCGCTGGTTTACTTTCCTTTGCGTTAGCGCCGGAATTTGCGAAGAAATCCTGTTTCGCGGCTTCCTGATGCCGTATCTCCACCATGCGCCGCTCTATTTTGGCTGGACGCTGGCCCTCATCGCCTCGTCAATCTGTTTCGGATGGAACCATCTGTATCAGGGAGCGTCCGGCGTGTTCAGCACTGCGCTGGCTGGCTTTGCCTTCGGCCTGCTGTTCCTACTGAGCGGAAACTTGATTTTGCCGATGGTGATGCACGTTGTAGTGGATTTGCAGGTGGTGCTTGTTCTGCGACCCGCCGGTCGAAAGACGGCGTAATCGCGGCTGTCGATTTCATTCTGTCCCTTTGCGCTCTCTATAATTCCTTCGATGTCTGAAAAATCTACGAGCGGACCTGTTTCCGAGAAAATCAACGCCCTGCGCGAGACGCTGCGGCACCATGAGTACCTCTACTATGTGCTGGATGCGCCGGAGGTTTCCGATGCGCAATATGACACGTGGATGCGCGAGTTGCGCGCGCTCGAAGAAGCGCATCCCGAGCTGCTCGCGGAAGATTCACCCACGCAGCGCGTTGGCGGCAAACCGAAGGACGGCTTCGTCAAAGTGGCGCACTCGCGGCCCATGCTCTCGCTCGACAATGCCTACGATGAAGCCGAGTTGCGCGAGTGGGACCGCCGCGTGCGTGAACTGGCAGGCGAAGAAACGGTCGCGTATGTTTGCGAGTTGAAGATGGACGGCCTGTCGCTGGCGTTGACATATGAAAATGCCCGGCTTGTTCGTGGCGTGACGCGCGGCGATGGGGAAATCGGCGAGGACGTCACCAGCAATGTGCGGACGATTCGTTCCGTGCCGCTGAGCATTTCCCCAGCGAGAATGCTCGCTTCCGGACTGCCAGCAAACTTTGAGGTGCGCGGCGAGGTCGTCCTGCCCATCGCTGCGTTTCAGAAACTGAACGCGGAGCGCGAAGAGCAGGGGCTTGCTCCCGCGGCGAATCCCCGCAACGCTGCTGCCGGAACATTGCGCACGCTGGAGCCAAACATCGTGGCGCAGCGGCGGCTGGATTTCTACGCGTACTTTGGGTTGACTGAAAGCGGTTATATTTTTTCCCAGCAAAGCGAGTCGCTCGATGCGTTGAACACTGCTGGCTTTCGCGTGAACCCGAAGCGCGCTCTGGTGCAAAACATCGACGCAGCGTGGGAATTCATAGCCAAAGCCGACGCTCTTCGCGAATCCCTGCCTTACGAAATCGATGGTGTGGTGATTAAGGTAAACAGTCGCGCGCTCCAGGACAAGCTTGGATTTACCGGACGCGCTCCGCGCTGGGCCATCGCGTATAAATTTGCCGCGCGCTCGGCAGCCACGCAAGTACAAAACATCACCGTGCAGGTGGGCCGCACCGGCAAGCTGACTCCCGTGGCCGAACTCGCTTCCGTACCTATTGGCGGAACGACGGTCAGCCGTGCCACACTGCACAATGCCGATGAAATTACGCGGTTGGATCTGAAGATTGGCGACTGGGTGACGGTCGAGCGGGGCGGCGATGTCATTCCAAAAGTTGTCGCGGTGCTGCGAGACAAGCGTCCTTCCGATGCGCGCAACTTCATCTTTCCCACGCATTGCCCGGAGTGCGGCAGCATTGTGGTTCGCGAAGAAGGCGAAGTGGATTTTCGGTGCATCAATGTCAACTGCCCGGCGCGACTGCGAGAGAGCCTGCTGTATTTTTCCGCGCGCAAAGTCATGAATATCGAGGGACTCGGCGAAGCCGTCGTCAATCAACTCACAGAGCGCGGGCTGGTTCGCAACCTGGCCGATATTTACCAGCTCGACGAAACCGCGCTGTTGTCACTGGATCGCATTGGCGAGAAGACCGCGCAGTCGCTTTTGCAGGAGATTGCGCGCTCGAAACAGGCGCCGCTCGATCGAGTTTTGCTGGGCCTGGGCATTCGCTTCGTCGGAGAGCGCACGGCGCAATTTTTGGCCGACGCCTTTGGCTCTATGGACCGTTTGATGCAGGCCAGCACCGAAGAACTGGAGCGCGTACAGGAAATCGGCCCGCGTATTTCGAGGTCGATTCAAGAATTTTTTCAAGTGCCAGCCAATCGCGAGTTGATTGAGAAACTGCGTCAGGCCGGACTGAATTTTACTGCCGAACAGAAAAAGACTTCCTCGAAGCTGGCCGGGTTGACCTTTGTGCTGACGGGTACGCTGCCCACGCTTACACGCGAAGAGGCCAGGGAGCGCATTGAACGTGAGGGCGGCAACGTTTCTGGTTCCGTCAGCAAGAAAACCAGCTATGTCGTCGCTGGGAATGAGGCTGGTTCCAAGCTGGACAAGGCCCGCAAGTTGGGAGTCCCTATTCTGAATGAAGTTGAATTGATGGAGTTACTGGAGCGGCGAAGATAGCGCATCGCCTCGCAGGAATCCATTATCAATAGGTTAATAACTAAATAAAATACCCCAATCCAAAAGACCACATCGAAGCACTTTTACCAGGACCCATCTGTCCCTGGAGGTAACCTGCATGCCATTTTCGTGGGCCTGTAACGTTGCCAAAATCTCACCACCAGGAACGTGTTACTACCTACAAAAACGCAAGTAAATACTGGAAAATTGATACATTCCGCTTCCTTGTCTAGTTACTAGAAAATTAACCATAGCTTGATAAGTCGCCAACAATTACGAAAGTAATTGACCTTTGACATTTTTTGTTTTATACAAGTACTAACTTTAGCAATAAAACAGCTCCAGAATTTCCGCGTTTCAGGGGATTTTTTACGTCTCTTGAGACGAGTGCGCCACGCAATACGCCTTTTACAGGCGAATGTACTTCTGCGTTAATTTTCGAAGTGAGCCTGGAAAGCCAGACCACCTCCTCCTAATCCTTGGCGTTGTTGAACTGATGCCAGTTAAAGAAATACTTGCGTTTAAATATTGGCGGCCTAGCCCTCAGAGGGGATAGTGCCCAATGAGTCTGCGTCTGCACATGCTGATCGGATCGATAAGTACCCTGCACGATCCAGGAAGGAGGTCGTGCTAGAAGTTTCTTGCGTTTATAACGCGCAATTTGAAATAACCGACGCCATCCTTGAACCACTTTGTCAATTGAGCTTTTTACCCTTCATTTTTGCAAAGTAATCCCCCAACTTAGCGTTTGAAAGGGAAGTCATGAGATTCAAAACTGTTTTGGTTACTCTCTTTTTGTCAGCGATTGCAGCTTCATGCAATTACGTGTTCGCGCAAGCGAATGTAGTGGAAAATCAAAGTATTTATCTTTATGTGAATGCGCAAACCGGATCGGATTCAGATCCAGGCACTGCTTCAAGTCCTCTCAAAACAATCCAGGCTGCTGTGGCCAAGGCCCTCATCAACAATTCGCATGGCGCAGGAACCAGGATTGAAGTTGCTCCCGGTGTTTACCGTGAGTTAGTACAAATTGGCTACTCCTATGGAATGACAGGCGCGCCCATCACGATTGAGGCAACTACGATTGGGACAGCGATCGTCGATGGGGCGGATGTGCTCGGAGGAATCCGTTCGGACGGGAATGGTCTATATACTGCCAGATGGACTGACAATGTGGAACCTTGTCCTTTACCGAGTGGATGGCCAACCACTCTTCCGGCGATCACGGAACGTAGAGAGATGTTGTTCGTCAATGGCGCTCCTCTCACCCAGGTAATGTTGGCGTCGCAAGGCCGTCCTGGAACGTTTTGGATCAACCAGCAATACCAGACCGTCGACATTTGGGCGCCAACAGGTACGGACCTGAATACAGCATTGGTGGAAATTGCGAACCGTCCGCAGACGCTTATCGTCCAGGACCGCTCCAATATGGTCTTTCGCGGATTGGTGTTCCAACACGGAGCTTCCTGCATGAACCAGAGCAGCGCTGAAGTCTTCAGCAGTCAAAATGTTCTTTTCGACCGCGTTCAGGCCAACTGGAACAATTGGAGTGGCATGGACATCAGTAGCAGCAGCTACATCACAGTGCAAGGCTCGACCGGCAGCTATAACGGCGGCGCAGGACTGTCCGCTTTTGAAGACCTGAATTCTCTTTTCCAAAACAACGAGACAGACTACAACAATTGGCGCGGTGGAATGGGCGGTCTCTATGACTTCTCCCAGAGCGGCACTAAATTGATGCGTATGCACAGTGTCCAGGTTTTACAGCAATCCTCCTATAACAACCTGGCGCAAGGTTTGTGGTTCGATACAGACAATAAGAATGTCACGATAAGTAACGCCATTCTGTCAGGCAGTCTGCTGTCCAATCTACAACTGGAAGCTAACGAAGGCCCCATCACTGTACAGAACAGTACCTTTTGCGCTGGTGGAGCAGGCATAATTGCCGTCAATACTGAAGGGATTACTGTAACTGGAAGTACGTTCAATAACAACGGCGGAACAGTGCCGTTCTTGAATGGGCAATTCTATCTGGCAGGCAAACCAGGCGGCCGGTCTGTTGTAGATTGGCAAACTGGACAAACATATCTCCTCTATACCTCGAACACGAAGATGCAGGGCAACAACTTTACATCCGTAGGCACGCAACAATTTGTATTTAATACTTATCTGAGCGGCACCGATTGGTCTGAATTTTCCAATAGCCTAAGTTCGGGGAATAACGGGTGGTTCGATGCAACTCAGCCGATAGATTTCGGCGTTCCGGATGGTAAACGCGAAAATTTAAGCGGCTGGCAGAATCTGACAGGTCAGGATCTCAGCTCGTATTGGGGGACTGCCCTGACAACAACAGTAGCGAACTGTTTGCCTCCCACTCCTGTATACCCGGACTTCAATGTGTATGCGCACAATACTGCTGCCTTTCTGCCCGTCTATTACATGTCGAATGGAACCATTGCAATCAATATAGGGCTGAAGTCGTTCGGCTTCGGAACGGTCCAGCTCTCCACTGATCGACTGCCTTCAGGCGTGAGCGCCAGCTTCAGCTCTCCGACCTTAACCAGTGGGAACTCTGTCCTCACGCTCAAAGCTTCATCTTCTGCAACTTCGGAAACTGTGCCGGTCACCGTTTTTG
The DNA here is from genome assembly GCA_021790655.1 of Acidobacteriota bacterium. Lineage (GTDB taxonomy): Bacteria > Acidobacteriota > Terriglobia > Terriglobales > Acidobacteriaceae > JAKAAZ01. The sequence goes on from JAJYGR010000233.1 coordinate 6,990, forward strand.
CGGTCAGCGGAAGCAGGGTGCATACTGTCACATTTTCGGTTGCCATCCGGCCGATATAGAACGATAACTGCTGATTGGTTCTTCCAATGGTGTGTTGCGAGGGAGCAAGGGAGGGGCTCAGGTGAGACCCTTTCTTGCTCCCTTTCAATGTAGGGGGGCAACATCAAGCCGACACCGCACTCTGTACGCTTGGCCTGGAAGTGTCGCAGGTCAGACAATTGCCTGAAGTTGTGGAGATGAAAACTGCGGCTTCATCTGTACTGGACACGGGGCAGGTGGGTCATTGCGAATAAAATTCGTGAAAATATGGACATTTCCAAAAAAATTTGACGCTTGGAGTTTTTTGTTTTATTAATTGAACATCATTTAAGTTAAAAAGTTAAACAAATTTCAATGTTTTACGTTCAAGAAGTTTTTATGCCTCTTTATACGAGTAAAGCTGTTTTGCAATGCGTTTTTTCCAGACAAATGTTTTTTTTGCGTTCATTTTAAGAAGTGAGTCTGGAAAGCCAGCCACCTCCCCCCTTCTCCTTGGTGTTGTTGAACTGACACCAGTTCAAAGAAAAAATGTGTCCGGATGTCTGCTATCTAGCCTTTGTTTAGGTTAGCGCGAGACAAGTCGGCATCTGCAGGTGCCGATTTTGCTCCAAGTGGTTCCATGCGCCCCCTGGAAGGAGGGTCTGCTAAAAGGTCCCGCATGCATGCGGCGCAATCACGGAATCACAAGCAACACTTTTGAACGATTTTTTCGACCTTCGCTTTTAACTGCCCTTCACCCCGAGAATCGTAATTTCCAACTTGGCACTCGAAAGGGCCGTCGTGAAATTTAGAACCCTATTGACTATTTTCCTAATTGCAGCGGCTGCAACCTCCTGCAATTATGTGTTCGCCCAAGCGAACGTATCAGAAAATGAGAGTGTCACTCTCTACGTGAATGCACAATCCGGGTCGGATTCAGATCCAGGTACGTATTCGAGACCTCTCAAAACCATCCAGGCTGCTGTAGCTAAGGCCCTCATCAACAATTCACATGGCGCGGGTACCAGGATCCAGGTCGCCCCCGGTGTGTACCACGAATTGGTTAACATCGGCTACTCCTATGGAATGACCGGCGCGCCCATCACCATTGAGGCAAGCACCAGTGGGACCGCAATCATTGATGGGGCCGATGTGCTCACAGGAGTGCATGACGTCGGAGGTGGTCAATATTCGGCCAGTTGGAAAGACACTGTCGGTCCTTGTCCGCTGCCGGCTGGTTGGCCCACCAATCTTCCCCCAATCACCGAACGCAGAGAGATGCTCTTCGTCAATGACCAGCCTTTTACACAGGTAATGTTGGCGTCGGAAGGTCGCCCCGGGACCTTCTTTGTCAACCAGCAATACGGGACCGTCGACATTTGGGCCCCCGCAGGAGTGGACATGTATACCGCGCAGGTGGAAATTGCCAACCGCGCGCAAACGCTTAGCGTACAGGGCCGCTCCAATATGGTCTTTCGCGGATTGGTGTTTCAACACGCGGCTTCCTGCATGAACCAGAGCGGAGTCGAGGTCTTCAGCAGCCGCAATATTCTTTTCGACCACGTTCAGGCAAACTGGAACAACTGGAGTGGCTTGGACATCAGCGGCAGTAGCTATATCACAGTGCAATATTCCATCGGCAGCTACAACGGCGGGGCGGGACTGTCCGGATTTCACGACTTGTATTCTCTTTTTCAAAGCAACGAGACCGACTATAACAACTGGCGCGGTGGAATGGGCGGTCTCTATGACTTCTCCCAGAGCGGCACTAAGTTGATGGGCATGCACAGCGCCCAGGTATTGCACCAGCTTGCCTATAACAACCTGGCGCAAGGCCTGTGGTTCGACACGGACAATCAGGATGTCACGATAAACGACGCAGTCCTGTCGGGAAGTTTATTGTCCAACCTGCAATTGGAAGCCAGTCAGGGCCCCATCACACTGGAGAACAGCAGCTTATGTTCCGCGGGCGAGGATGGTGTCGTTGCCACCGACGCGGAGAACGTCACCATGACCGGCAATCATTTTTATAACAACGGTGGAACGGTGCCGTTCCTGAACGGACAATTGTATCTGGCGGGAGCGCCCGACGGACGGTATTTCAGTGATTGGCAAACCGGACAAACCCTCCACACCACTAACTCGAACATGAAGTTGGAAGGGAACACTTTGACTTCAGTAGGTCCGCAACAGTTCGTCTTCAATACCTATCTGAGTGGTACCCAATGGGACGAGTTCGCCAATAGCCTGCAATCGGGAAACAACCACTGGTCCAATAGCAGCCAACCAACCGATTTCATCGTTCAGTATGGCAAACATGAAAACCTAAGTGGCTGGCAAAATGTTACCGGCCAGGACCTCAGTTCGTATTGGGTCTCTTACATTGCAGCGCCATGGAATTGTGCTCCCCCTCGTCCCGCATACCCTGACTTCAATCTGTATGCGCATAACTCTGCCGCCTTTCTTCCCGCCTACTACATGGGGGGTGGACACGTAGCGATCAATCTCGGGATAAAATCGTTCGACTTCGGACTGGTTGAGCTTTCCGTGAAAGGACTCCCTGCCGGTGTAAGCGCCTACTTCAGTAAATCTTCCCTATACAGCGGAGTGTCTGTCCTTACGCTCAAGGCCACGACGTGGGCGAAGTGGGAAACCGTACCGGTCACCGTCTTTGCGGTCAGCGGGAGCCGGGTGCATACTGTCACATTTTCGGTTGCCGTCCGGCCTTCATAAAACAACAACTTCAACATTGGATAAAGCAGATTCAAAGATACTGTAATCGGAAATAAGGTCGGTCATCCTTCTATGAAAGAAGGTGCACCTGTTCAGAGGTAATTTGCGGGTAGTTGCCGACAGACTTCTATTCGTGCTCGCGGCACACAAGGATGATTCGAATACCGGCCGCTCCATCTGAGAATGTCCTCATGGGACAGAGAATGAACGAGCTGGCCGGGTTTCCTTGCAACCGTCGCAAACACCTGGGTACAATCTTCGGATAATCCGCAACAGCCGGCGCGGTGGCAAGGGGGGAATCGGCAATTTCGATTTCCACCTTTCCACCCGCCAGCATCATTCAGCCGCGGGCGAACACACTTTCATCAAAACACTCGCCGTGGTCTTTCACTCGGTCTCGCTGGGCGTCCGGCTGCTGTTCCTGCTGCTGGTAGGCATCGCCGTCGAGGGCGTCCGCCAGCAGGGGTGGGAGGGTTGGCTGGCGCTGCCCGCCGTGGCGTTGGTCAGCATTGCGCAGTTTCAGAACGAGTTGCGCATCCTGCATATCCGCACGGTTTGGTTTCCGTTCGGCGCGCAGGTCTCTCTCGCCACGATCGCGAGCTTACTCCTGGTGGCGGCCATTTCTGTCCTGCTGCTGCGGCGGTTAGTGCTCTCCCTGCGGCAGCAACGCGAGATGGCGCTGGATGTGAAGCAGGCGCAGGAGGTGCAGCAGGTGCTGATTCCGATGGCGCTGCCGCATGTTCCCGGCCTGGCCATTGAAAGCGAATACCGCCCGGCGCGCGAAGTCGGCGGCGCGATCCGCACTGCTGCGCGGTATGATCCATATCCGCTGGCGGTGTTGAACGAGTTGAACCAGAGGCTCTGCAGGCGCGGCCATACCCATGCGACCTGCCTCGCACTGCGCATCGCTGCGATGGTGCGGTGACACTGGCCAATGCCGGACATCTGCCGCCCTATCTCAACGAAAAAGAGTTGCCGATGGAAGACGCAATGCCGCTGGGCATCATCGAGGGCGCGGAGTTTTCGCTGTTGCAATTCCGGCTGAACGAAAATGACCGGCTCATGCTAATGTCCGATGGAATCGCCGAGTCGCAGGATGCAGGATGAGGATGGCCACCTTTTCGGCTTCGAACGCATTTACGCCATGCTGCAAAAACCAATCACCGCAGCGGAAGTGGCGACCGCCGCGCAAACCTTCGGCCAGCAGGACGACATCAGCGTGCTGCGCATTGTGCGTGACGCGATGCCTTCAAACTTCCCAGTTTTGCATGGGTACCATGTGGTCCGTTGATCCAGAAATACTCAATGCGCTTCCGGCGTCGCATTCCCTTCCGGTTCGCGACCCTTCACCCGGTCATATAGATAGAGATCGCTCACCGTGCCGAGCGCTAGATTATAGTAGTCCGGCGTACCTGCAGCCTCGCTGAGTTCCTCTGTAAATGCATGGTGCGCGCGAAGACGGTCCGCCGTGGCAGGCACATCCAACCGGCTGGTGGTTAAAAATTTCTGGTACCCGCGGTCCACGATGGCGGCGATTTCTCCCCCCACTAGACATCCAGGGCGGACGATGTAAGCAACGCCACCATCCACCATCCGCCCCAGCACCGTGGCGCAACCGTATTTGCGGACTTGCATTTGATTTGCGACCCCGGGCATCGCTTGTACATCAAATCCGTGGGCCCGAAGATAGGTCAGCGCGCTGTCAAAGGTCTTGGCGAGAAGTTTACGTTTTTGACGCATAGGACTCTTGGTTGCACTCCGGATTGGTAAAAGATGTGCGGATACTTTTGGCATGGCACAAGTCGTATGGTTTGCTGCTATTAGCCAGCAACGCTACACTTTAAGTATACCGTTGCCGTAACTCTTTGCTTGGCTGCTTTGCATTCCGCGCGGAAGCGCAACAAGCAAAGCGCAGCAAACGTTGTCCACCGGCAAATGAACAGCACCAAAATTCGTCTGGTCACATTGGACCCTTGAAAATGCTTACGTTTCGCGAACCCGTCGAAAAAAACCTCTCAGCCAGCCACGACCCGCTGGGCCGCAGCATTTTGGATCGCATCGGGAATACTCCGCTGGTCAGGATGGAGCGGCTGACCTCCCATCTGCGAGGTGTGCAGATTCTCGGCAAAGCAGAATGGGTGAATCCGGGTGGCTCCGTCAAAGACCGCGCTGCGAAGGCAATTGTCGTTGACGGCATGGAACGCGGTCTGCTCGGCGGCGCAAAAAGCAGGAGCCTGCTCGATGCCACCAGCGGCAATACCGGCATTGCCTACGCGATGCTGGGTGCGGCCATGCAGTTCCCGGTGACGTTGATTATGCCGTCGAACGTATCGCCGGAGCGTAAGCGCATCATTTCAGCCTATGGGGCCGAAATTCTGTGGACCGATCCTGCGGACGGCACGGATGGTTCCATCCGCAAGGCACGCGAGTTGGCCGCGAGCGGGCCGGAAAAATACTGGTACGCCGACCAATATTCGAACGACAACAACTGGCGCGCGCATTATCTGACCACAGCGAACGAAATCTGGATGCAGACGGAAGGCCGCGTGACGCATTTTCTCGCCGGGCTTGGCACCAGCGGTACTTTTGTAGGGACTACACGAAGACTAAAAGAGTTAAATCCGCGCATACAGTGCATTTCTCTTGAGCCGGACTCGCCCTTCAACGGACTGGAAGGCCTGAAGCACATGGCGACCGCCATCGTGCCGCGCATTTATGACGCACACCTTGCGGACCGCAAAATTGAGATAGAAACGGAAACGGCCTACGCCATGGCGCGTCGTCTTCCACGCGAAGAGGGATTGCTGGCAGGCGTTTCCGCTGCCGCAGCCGTCGCCGGCGCGTTGAGGATCGCAGAGGAGTGCTCAGCCAAGGGCGAAGAGGCGGCCATCGTTACAATTTTGTGCGACTCCGCTGATAAATATTTGAGCGAAAGGTTCTGGCAAGAGTAGGCAGGAGGAATAATTTTTACGATGCTACGCATGGAACAGGCGCAATTCGACGCGATTCGTCAGCATGGCGAAGAGACCTACCCCAATGAATGCTGCGGCGTACTGTTGGGCCATGCGGATAAAGGCGTCCATGCGGTCGTCGAAGCGGTGCGCGCCGGGAACATTCGCACCGACTCCGCGCGCAACCGCTACCAGATTGCACCGCAGGAGCTGATTCACATTCAACGCAAGGCGCGGCAACAGGGTCTCGATATTGTTGGCTTTTACCATTCGCACCCGGACCATCCGGCGCAGTGGTCGAAGACGGACCTGAGGGAAGCCCACTGGTTCGGCTGCTCTTATGTCATCACCAGCGTAGTAAGCGACGGCGCAGGAGAAACGGCGCGATGTCGGGCCGCGGAGACCAACTCCTTCCTGCTGGCCGGTACGGGCGAAGAGGACAAGCGCCTGGAAAGCCAGCCGATTGAAGTCGCCGCCACAGTGGGCGCCTGTTAGCGCACGCTCTGTTGCGCTTGCCACAGTTCCAGGAATTTTGAGGGTCACATCATGCAGATCCATATCCCTACTCCGCTTCGCCCGTATGCCGGCAAGCAGGCGGTCGTCCATGTTTCCGCCAAAACAGTCGCCGACGCGCTGGCGGCCCTGACATCGCAATTTCCCGAACTCCGCAAACACCTGTACAGCGATGAAGGCAAGCTTCGTTCCTTCGTCAATGTGTATCTGAACGACGAAGACATTCGCTACCTCGACAAGAAGGAAAATGCGCCGGTCAAAGAATCCGACTCGCTCTCGATCATTCCTTCCATCGCGGGCGGCGCGCCCGTGGCGGAAGCTCCTGCACCTTCCGCCGCCTTGACGCCGGAGGAGATGGGCCGCTACTCGCGGCACCTGATCTTGCCTGAAGTTGGCGAGGAAGGCCAGCTTAAATTGAAGGCCGCGCGCGTGCTGTGCATTGGCGCAGGCGGCCTGGGCGCGCCGCTGACCATGTATCTTGCGGCTGCCGGCGTGGGCACGCTGGGCATCGTGGACTTCGACGTGGTGGAGGCGAGCAATCTGCATCGCCAGGTGATCCACGGCACCAGCGATGTAGGTCGCGCCAAGCTGGACTCGGCGGAAGACTCGCTGAAGGCCATCAATCCCAACGTGAAGATTGTGAAATTTCCAACGCGGTTGAGCAGCGAAAATGCGCTTAGCATTTTCAAGGATTTTGACATCGTTGCCGATGGCACGGACAATTTCCCGACACGTTATCTTGTCAACGACGCCTGCGTGCTCTCTAGCAAACCGAACGTCTACGCGTCGATCTTTCGCTTTGAAGGACAGGCCAGCGTGTTCGCCACGGAAGCTGGCCCCTGTTATCGCTGCCTTTATCCCGAACCGCCGCCGCCGGGACTGGTCCCCTCCTGCGCGGAAGGTGGCGTGCTCGGCATTTTGCCGGGAATGCTCGGCATCATTCAGGCGACGGAAGTCATCAAGCTGGTCCTCGACCAGGGTGAGCCGCTGGTGGGACGACTTCTTCTAGTCGACACACTGGCGATGCGCTTCCGCGAATTGAAGCTGCACAAGAATCCAGACTGCCCCGTTTGCGGGACGCATCCTACGGTGAGCAAGCTGATCGATTACGAGCAGTTCTGTGGGCTGCCGCCGAAGTCCGCCGGACCTGCAGCGGTGGTGAACGGCATCGCACAGATGCAGCCGACGGAACTGAAGCGCCGCATGGATGCTGGCGACAAGCTCTTCGTGCTGGATGTGCGCGAGCCATACGAATTTGCCATCGCGCAGATTGGCGGACATCTGATTCCCTTGAATGACCTGCCGCAACGCGTGTGCGAACTGGATGCGAATCGCGAGATCGTGGTGCATTGCAAAGTCGGCGGACGCAGCCAGAAAGCGGCGGAGTTTCTCGCGCAAAACGGATTCAAGAACATTCACAACCTGGCGGGCGGGATCACGGCATGGGCGGAAAAAATTGATCCTTCGGTGCCGAAATATTGAAAGTCAGAGTTCCCAACGCGACGTCCATAGCGTGGTTTTACCTAGCTTCCATATCCCCGCGATCAACCACACCAGCAGCAGAAAGCTGGAGAGGATGGTAAACAGATGAAATTCCCAGCGCCAGATATGGAGCACGCGCTCGACATACCAGAAATATGCGACGACCCCGAACACCACGGTGCGCCCACGGCTGGGTTCTGCTTTTAACGCAATCGCCAGGCAAAAAATGAGAGCCAGAAAATCGTAAATCTGGTGTTTGAAGCAAGCGAGGCTGGCGGCCATCAGACAGGCCAGCAGAATTCTTCCATCCACCTCGGCGGCATGGCGCGCAAAATACGCTGCAAAAACGAAGGCCAGCACGAGGCCGAGAAGATACGGCAACATCGCAGTCCACGCAGGCACATCCTGCACATGCTTGAGCAGCTTTTCCGTCACCGCCATGATGTTGGCAATGCCCCGCGAAACGTTGCCGCCGCGAAGCGCTGTGTGGAACGGCTCGAAAAGTAACGTTTGCCATGATGTGGGCAGCCAGGCATCGACAAGCAGAAAACCCAGCAGCGGTGGAAGCATCGACCAGAAGAGCAATTGCCATCTCTTGCGGATCAACAAAAACAAGGCGAGCACCGGCGGCAGGCTGTACTTCTCGTAGGCAAGACCAAGCAGTAATCCTCGCCCTCGATCGCTGTCTACCACGGCCCACAGCGCGATGCACATCAAAGCCAGCGCATCATTTTGGCCGTTCTCAATGGTCACGCGAAAGGGCGTGCCGGTCAGCACGATGACAAACAGCAACCATGTTTTGCGCCGGTCGAGTTCATACAATCGGGCCACGCATCCGCCGAGCACTGCGACAAACAGCAGGTTGCAGGCTGCCCAGATCAGCTTGCCCTTCCCGAAGGAAACAAAGGCAAACGGTAGCAGCAGCACGTACAGTTCATGCAGAAAATTTGGGACCTGGTTCAGCAGGATTTCATGGTGCGAGTCGCCGGAAAGATAGACCGCCCATGGATCGCGATGCTGCAACAACAGCCGCACATCGCTCCATTGAAAGTCCAGGCCATACAGGATGGTTTTGCGGACAGCAGCGGCGATCGAGACCAGCGAAGCCAGTGAACCGAGAAGCAACACCTTCTTCGAAGTAAGGAATTCGAGCAGGCGGTCGCGCTGCGTGGAAGCGGCTTTTTCGGCTGACTGGTTTTGTTTCGACACAGAGGCCCCCTCGTGTGGAGGCTATCAGAGTGCGAGCTTTCGCCGACTCCATCCCTTCGCGTGGGGACGGGGATGGATCGCCCCAGGCTTCGCACTGGCTACAGTTGGATGTTGATCAGGTCCTGAGCCTGGGGCAGGCTGGATGGCATTCCGGGCGAAATCTGCGAAGTCTGCGGAGCGCGCCAGTGGTCGATGTACGACACCTGATGCACGCAGGAGATGGTGCAGTTGGGGGCACAGGTCTTTTGCGTCAGAAATTCGCGCTCGACATCTTCGGTCCGATATTCCGATAGTGGAGTGCCGGGCCAGCCGCGCTGTTGCGAGCAATAATGCACCAGCCCGTTTTCGCAGATGTAAAGGTAGCGCGCCCCCGCGCGGCAGCGCCAGTCATTCGGCTCTCCGTTGACGATGGCTTCCTGAAAGTGATTGAAGCGGGAATAATGCTTCTTTGTCAGTCCCTTCACTTCGTAATAAATCCTGCGCTCTTCGTCGCGCAAAGGCTTCAGTTGCCCGTCGCCGTCATGAATGATGCCGATGGTGGAGGTAAAGCCCAGCTCCAGCGCGCGATGCGCGATGGTCAGCGCGTCCTGCGGATACTTGATGCCGCCTCCAACAACCGAATTGATGTTGACGTGGAAATCGGCGTGCGCGGCCAGCATCTGCAACTTCTTGTCCAGCACTTTAAGACTCTTCTTCGAAACCTCGTCCGGCTGCACGTTGTCAATGGAAATCTGCATGTGGTCGAGCCCAGCGCGATTCAGCCGCTGGATGCGGTCCGGCATCAGAAGATAGCCGTTCGTAATCATGCCCGCCATGCGGCCATGGTGGCGGATGCGCGCGATGATCGCATCGAGTTCAGGATGGAGCAGCGGTTCGCCGCCGGAGATGGTAACGACGCTGGTGCCGAGGCGCGCCAGATGGTCGATGCGGAGCAACATCTCCGGCAATGGGACGGGGTCCGAGACCTCGTCGAACTCATTGCAATAAGTGCAGGAGAGGTTGCAGCGACGCATGGGCACAATATGCGCCATATAGGGATGGCTGGTCGAGGCCAGGGCATAGCCGATCGAGGCAAGCTCACGAACTCTTCGGGCGGCTGCCTTCGCGCGGCGGGCCACGCTGCGGCCAGTCGATGGGGAACTCGATGTCGAACTCATCTCATCTTTCATTGAATCACAGCCATGCACGGATCGAATATAGCGATGGGAGTTCAACAGGGCCTTGCAAAGATGAACTGCCCGCCGAAAGACGCTAAGATGGTCATTCTTATCTAGGATTTACTCGCTGCCAGTGTCAAAAGCAGGGTCTGTTGCTGCTTATTGCGAAGAATTTTCAACTTCACCGCTTCATGCCGATTCTCTCGCAGCGCGTGGCTCCACTTGCTGCGGGAGGTCATCGGCGTGTCGTTGGCCTTCTGGATGACATCTCCGGCCTGCACTCCGGCACGCGATCCGGGGCTGTTGGCGTCAATGCTTTTGACCAGCAGGCCGGTGGCATTTTGTAGTCCGAAGTAGTGCGCGAGTTGTGGCGTCAACACATCTACGGTGATCCCGGTATATGGCGCGGTATACGGGATGAAACTCATCAGACCTCCATTGGAACTGAAGGTCTTGCCGATTTCCGACGGCACAGTGCCGAGGAACCCGGTTTGGGCCGCAGACTGCGCAGCTTTCGGTGGGTCCTTCGCTGACGATTGCGCTGTGGCATGCGCCTGAGGGTCTGGCACCGTGTAGTGTTGCAACCACGCCGCTTGCTCGACAGTCTTTCGGTTCGCGAGTACCACGCTCATCTTGAGCGGCTGGCCGTCGCGCAGGATATTCAGCGTCACCGTCTGCCCCGCGGACATCTTGTGCAGCACTTCCCGCAGGTCCTCCGCGTGCTCCGCTTTCTTTCCATTTAGCTCGACGATGACATCGTTGCTGCGCAAGCCAGCCTTGCCCGCTGGAGCGTCGTGGTCCACCGCCGCGATAGCGACGCCCTCTTTCGGAGCAATATGGAGTTTGGCCCTTTGCTCGCCTGTAAGGTTTTCAAAGTCCACTCCAAGGTATCCGTCCCCGTCGTGATGGAAATTGGTGATGCTACCGGAGTCGGCCAGGGCGTATGCACGTGTCGCTACAGGCAGGGCCAGCAAAGCAAGGCAGGCAGCATTCGACAGGAGCGATCGTAAATTCATGGTCGTTGGCCACGCATGTGGCACGGGAAATAACTCGCTGAACCAACTGCATCAGTCAGGTCACGCGTACATTTAGGTCCCGCGCAGGAACGATTCACAGTGTATCCGCGACGGTCAAATTGCGGTAGTTGGAATTTGCAGGCAAGCGCGTTCCCAGTCACTCCGTCTCCGGAATGGCCTGCAGGACTTTCAGCGAAGCCTCTCGCATTTGGGGATTGTCATCCTGCGTAGAGACCGTCTGCAACACCACTCGCACGCTGCTATCGGCCTGCACAGGCTCCAACATTTGTAGCGCCTGGCTGCGTATGGGCTGGCTGGGATCGTGCATCAGAGACTCCAGAATGGCGTCGCGGACGCGCACATCCTGCGCCACATAAGGCTGTAGGCCTTGCAATGCCTTCAGTCGTACGCCGGGATCGCGGTCATAACGAAGAGCGACCATCAAGGCTGTCCGCACCGGCCCCCCGTCACAATAGTGACCGGCCTTGCACTGCTCGGCCAGCAGTCCCACCGAGTCTCCCTGCACCCCCGGGTCCCCGGTATTCTGCGCCGCCAGCAACAGCAGTTTTTGCACCTCTGGGTCGTCCATCGAACCTTCGACCGTCGCCGGGACCATCTGGTTGAAATGGACTTCGACCATCTTGGTATTTGGGTGCTGCACGATTCCGCTTACACTGAAAACCGTGGGGGCTGCGGCCGTCGTGGCGGGAAATGCAAATTGCGCGATAGGCTGAACGGCGCCTGTGCGTTTCCAGTAGTGACCCGCCGTGGCGCCTATTCCCAGCCCCAGCACCGCCAGTGCAACCGCCATGCCGGGAGCTGCCTGTAACTGCGCAAAAAAGCCGGAGACCCCGGTCTCAATACGCATCCAAAGGCTCGGCGGCGGTAGCTGATCTAAAGCGTCGTCCAGAAGAATACGGCTTTGCGCTACAAGATTGGCCGATGGCTCCTCGACGGGCACCAGTGACATGGCATGGCGCAATGCTTCGTAAACCTGAAGTTCGTTGCGGCAACGCTCGCAACCGGAGACATGCTGTTCGAGATCGTGGCAGCCTTCATCTGCCAGTTCCCCGTAGATGTATTGCACAATCAAACGCTGTGTGACTTCGCATTTCATGGCCTGCTCCTCAAAGTGAAACGATCCATTCTATCCACCCACCTAACGCAATCCCGACAGCTGCGTACGCAACTTGCGCGTGGCGCGGAACAGCGTATTTTTCGCTGTTTCTTCCGTTGTGTTCAACATTTCTCCAATGGTCCGCAACCGCAGACCATGGTAGTGCTTCAGTTCAAATACCGTCCGCTCCCGCGGAGTCAATGTTTCCAACGCCATCTGGATTTGATTTCCGAGGATCTTGCGCTGGAGTTCGCGGTCCGGATTGGATATGGCCCGGTCGTCCGTCACATTGGTCATGGTGTCGTGCTCTTCGCCGGAAGCATCCACCATGATCGTGGAGTCTGCCCGGCGCGT